>NZ_JBEGDJ010000034.1:0-45813 GCF_040191335.1 Nocardioides sp. YIM 152588
TAAGCCTGCCAGCGCCGATGGTACTGCAACCGAGAGGCTGTGGGAGAGTAGGACGCCGCCGGACAAACATTCCCCAGAGGGCCATCACCACACGGTGATGGCCCTCTGGCATTTTTCATGCCGCCCCCTACAGCCGGCGCCGCGCGGTGCCGATGTGGTGAGTGTCGACACACCGCGCCACAAAGGGGGTGGATTCTCGGTGGTTCAGTTTGCACGGCGCCGTGCCGTCAGGCATGGTGGACCGGTCGCCAGCGGCGCCGACAACGATGTCGGGTCCACTCGGAGGCGGCTGCTCCCCGTCGTCGAGCCCTGGAACGAACTCTTGTCGAAGCCTGTCAAGCCTGCGCCCAGACACCGCGGGACGCCCCGTCACGCCCACATCAAGGAGACGCCGAAGAAGGCCGCCCGCCACGCGGTGCTGCTCTCTACGGTCGCCGCCGCGGTGACCGGGGTGTCGGTGGGCGCCGGTGTGCTGGGCAGCGGTGCGGGCGGCGGCGGCGCCTCGACCGTGGCGGCCGACCTGAGCGACGTGGTCATCCCGCCGGAGGAGACCGTGACCGCGGAGCGGGCCCCGGTGCTCTCCCGGTCCGACCAGCGCGGTGAGGCCGACCCTGCCAAGCAGGCCAGCCTGGTCGCGAGCGAGCCGGCGGCGATGACCGACAGCCGCTCGCTGTCGGACTCCGACCCGCGCGACATCGCCCGGGCGCTGCTCGCCGAGTTCGGGTTCAGCAGCTCCCAGTTCGGCTGCCTCGACTCGCTGTGGACCCGCGAGTCCAACTGGAACCCGTACGCCGACAACCCGTCCTCGAGCGCCTACGGCATCCCGCAGGCGCTGCCGGGCTCCAAGATGGCCTCGGCGGGCGCCGACTGGGCGACCAACCCGGTCACCCAGATCAAGTGGGGTCTCGGCTACATCCAGGACCGCTACGGCAGCCCGTGCAGCGCCTGGGGCCACAGCCAGGCCACCGGCTGGTACTGAGACGCCGAGTCGGCAGGAACTTTTCTGCCGACGCGCGCCGCGTTTCCGCGGCGCCGGCGCGGGTAGGTGGTCCGCATGATCGGATTCCTCATCGCGGGCCTCATCATCGGCGCGCTGGCGCGCCTCCTCAAGCCCGGCAAGCAGAACCTCGGCCTCCTCGCGACCCTCGGCCTCGGCCTGGTCGGGTCCGTGATCGGCGGCCTCATCGCCCAGTTCTTCGGGACCGGCGACATCTGGGAGCTGAACATCCTCGGCTTCATCCTCGCCGTGGTGGCGGCCGTGCTCCTGATCGGCGTCGCCGAGACGGTGACGGGCAAGGAGCGCAGCTAGGTCCCGACAGGCGCCGCCGGCCGGTGGTTTCGAGGCTCGCTGCGCTCGCACCTCAACCACCGGCCGGTCAGCTGCGCTCGCACCTCAACCACCGGCCGCGTGGCAGTCAGGGGTGCGTCATCGACTCCACGTCGAGCGCCGCGTCGAGCTGCTCGAGGGAGAGGTCGCCGCGGTCGACGTACCCCATCGCCAGGACCGTCTCGCGGATCGTCGCCCCGTCGGCCAGCGCCCGCTTGGCGACCTTCGCGGCCTCCTCGTAGCCGATGTAGCGGTTGAGGGGCGTGACGACCGAGGGGGAGGACTCCGCGTAGCGCCGCATCCGCTCGGCGTCCGCCGCGATGCCGTCCACGCAGCGGGACGCGAGGGCCCGCATCGCCGCGGCCAGCAGCCGCACCGACTCCAGCACGTTGCGCGCCAGGACGGGCATCGCGACGTTGAGCTCGAAGGACCCGCTCGAGCCGGCCGCGGTGACCGCGCCGTCGTTGCCGATCACCTGCATGCAGACCATCAGCGTCGCCTCGGGCAGCACCGGGTTCACCTTGCCCGGCATGATCGAGGAGCCGGGCTGCAGGTCGGGCAGGTGGATCTCCGCCAGCCCCGTCGTCGGGCCCGAGCCCATCCAGCGCAGGTCGTTGCAGATCTTGGTCAGCCCGACGGCGACGGTCCGCAGCACGCCGGACAGCTCGACGAGCGAGTCGCGGGTCGCCTGGGCCTCGAAGTGGTCGCGGGCCTCCGTGAACGGCTGCCCCGTGGCCGCGCTCAGCGCCTCGATCGCGGCGGGCGCGAACCCCGCGGGAGTGTTGATCCCGGTGCCGACCGCGGTGCCGCCCAGGGGCAGCTCGCGCACCCGCGGCAACACGGCGTCGAGCCGCTCGGCGGCGTACCGGACCGTGGCGGCGTAGCCGCCGAACTCCTGCCCGAGCGTCACCGGCGTCGCGTCCATCAGGTGCGTGCGCCCGGACTTCACCAGGCCGCCGAACTCGTCGGACTTGGCCTCCAGGGAGGCCGCGAGGATGCCGACCGCCGGCAGCAGGTCGTCGACGACCGCGGTCGCCGCGGCGACGTGGATCGCGGTGGGGAAGGTGTCGTTGCTGGACTGGGAGGCGTTCACGTGGTCGTTGGGGTGCACGTCCACGCCGGCCCGGGAGCACAGCGTGGCGATCACCTCGTTGGCGTTCATGTTCGACGAGGTGCCGGAGCCGGTCTGGAAGACGTCGATCGGGAAGTGGGCGTCCAGCTCGCCCGCGGCGACGCTCCGGGCAGCGGTCAGGATCGCCGCGCCGCGCTCCTCGTCCAGCACGCCCAGGCCGGTGTTGGCCACCGCGGCGGCCGCCTTCACCCGGCCCAGGGCGTGGATCAGCGCGGGCTCGATCGGCGTACCGCTGATCGGGAAGTTCTCCACCGCCCGCTGGGTCTGTGCGCCCCAGAGCGCGTCGGCGGGGACGCGGACCTCGCCCATGGAGTCGTGCTCGATGCGGAACTCACTCATGCCGTCGACTCTAGGCGCGAGCCGGGCGCGGAGCCGGTGGCCGCTACCAGCACCACCGGCGCGTCGACGTACGCCGGAGCCGCCGCGCCGGCTGCGCGCGCCGCCGCGCGGGGGAGTGCCGGGCCACCCGGGTGCGCTGCGGCCGCGCGTGCGGCTCGTGCGCCCGGGTGCCGAGGCGGCAGGTCCTCCGGGTCACTCCTTGGAACGCACGCGGATGCCGGTGACGGGCACGACGACCTCGCCCGAGGGGTCGGTGAAGAAGTCGTTGCCCTTGTCGTCGACCACGATGAAGGCCGGGAAGTCCTCGACCTCGATCTTCCAGACCGCCTCCATGCCGAGCTCGGGGTACTCGAGCACCTCCTGGCTCTTGATGCAGTCCTGGGCCAGCCGGGCGGCGGGACCGCCGATGGAGCCGAGGTAGAAGCCGCCGTACTGGTCGCAGGCCTCGGTGACCTGCTTGGAGCGGTTGCCCTTGGCGAGCATCACCATCGAGCCGCCGGCGGCCTGGAACGACTTCACGTAGGAGTCCATCCGGCCGGCGGTGGTCGGGCCGAAGGAGCCGGACGCCATGCCCTCGGGCGTCTTGGCGGGGCCGGCGTAGTAGACCGGGTGGTTCTTCATGTAGTCCGGCATCTCCTCGCCGGCGTCCAGGCGCTCCTGGATCTTGGCGTGGGCGATGTCGCGGGCCACGACCAGCGGGCCGGTCAGCGAGAGCCGGGTCTTCACCGGGTACTGCGAGAGCTGGGCGAGGATCTCGTCCATCGGGCGGTTCAGGTCGACCTCGACCACCTCGCCGCCGGAGATGTCCTCGGCCACGCCCGCCTCCGGCATGTAGTGGGCCGGGTCCATCTCGAGCTGCTCGAGGAAGACGCCCTCGGCGGTGATCTTGCCGAGCGCCTGGCGGTCCGCCGAGCAGGAGACCGCGATCGCCACGGGGCAGGAGGCGCCGTGGCGGGGCAGTCGGACGACGCGGACGTCGTGGCAGAAGTACTTGCCGCCGAACTGCGCGCCGATGCCGAAGGACTGGGTCAGCTTGAAGACCTCCTCCTCCAGCTCGAGGTCGCGGAAGCCGTGGGCGTCCATCGAGCCCTCGGTCGGGAGGTTGTCGAGGTAGTGCGCCGAGGCGTACTTCGCGGTCTTCAGCGCGAACTCGGCGCTGGTGCCGCCGATCACGATCGCCAGGTGGTAAGGCGGGCAGGCGGCCGTGCCGAGCGAGCGGATCTTCTCGTCGAGGAAGGTCAGCATCCGCTTCGGGTTGAGGATCGCCTTCGTCTCCTGGAACAGGAACGACTTGTTGGCCGAGCCGCCGCCCTTGGCCATGAAGAGGAACTTGTACTCCGGCTTCCCCGACGACTCGGGGGTGGAGTAGATCTCGATCTGCGCCGGCAGGTTGGTGCCGGTGTTCTTCTCCTCGTACGTCGTCAGCGGCGCGAGCTGGGAGTAGCGCAGGTTGAGCTTGGTGTAGGCGTCGTACACGCCCCTGCTGACCGCCTCGGCGTCGTCGGCGCCGGTGAGCACGCCCTCGGACTTCTTGCCCATCACGATCGCGGTGCCGGTGTCCTGGCACATCGGCAGCACGCCGCCGGCGGAGATGTTGACGTTCTTGAGCAGGTCGAGCGCGACGAAGCGGTCGTTCCCGGACGCCTCCGGGTCGTCGATGATCTTGCGCAGCTGCCGCAGGTGCGCCGGGCGCAGGTAGTGGCTGATGTCGTGCATCGCCTCGGCGGTCAGCCTCTGGATCGCCTCGGGGGAGACCTTGAGGAAGGTCCGGCCGTCCGGGCCCTCGACGGATTCGACGCCCTCGGTGGTGATCAGCCGGTAAGGGGTGTCGTCCTTGCCGGTGGGGAGGAGGTCGCTGTACCGGAACTCTGCTTCAGCCACAACTCGGGAGGATAACCGCCGCGTGTGTCACAGCCGATTCGTGGCCGGTGTCTGGATGGGTGACCCCGCCGAGCGGTGGGGCGGATGTGAACGAGGAGGAGAGAGATGAGCACGCGAGTCCCCCCGAAGGAGATCACCGGCCTGTACGGCGCGCTGGTGAAGCGGTTCGCGACCCGGATGCTCGGGCGGGTGCCCGAGTCGCTCGGCGTCATGTGGCACCACCAGCCGGTGCTCAGGGCGAGCATGGGCCTGGGCCAGAGGATCCAGCGGCTCGACCGCTGCGACGCGGGCCTCAAGGCCTTCGCGCACATGGCCGTGGCGTCGTACGTCGGCTGCTCGTGGTGCCTCGACTACAACTACTTCATGGCCCACCACGAGGGCCTCGACCTGGACAAGGCCCGGGAGGTGCCGCGCTGGCGGGAGTCGACGGCGTTCACCCCGCTGGAGCGCGAGGTGCTGGGCTACGCGGAGGCGGCGAGCCAGACGCCGCCCACGGTGACCGACGAGATGGTGGCGAGCCTGCTCGACCAGCTCGGGCCCGAGGCGTTGCTGGAGCTGACCACGGTGATCGGGTTCGCGAACCTCACCACCCGCTCCAACATCGCACTGGGGATCGAGTCCGAGGGCTTCGCGGCGGCCTGCGGGCTCGCGCCGCTCGCTGAGCGTCCGCACTCGGCGACCGGCGGCGTACCGTCGGACGCATGAGCGACCCGGACGCCGGTGCTCTCGTCGAGCCGTTCGTGGCCCACCGCGGGCTGCTGTTCACCGTCGCCTACGAGATGCTCGGCTCCGCCGCCGACGCCGAGGACGTGGTGCAGGAGTCGTGGCTGCGCTGGGAGGGGCTCGGCGGCGGTGGCCGCGCGGAGGTGCGCGACCCCCGCGCCTACCTGGTCCGCACGGTCACCCGGCAGGCGCTCAACCGGCTGCGGTCGCTCTCCCGGCGGCGGGAGGAGTACGTCGGGGAGTGGCTCCCGGAGCCGCTGCTGACCGGCCGCGACGTGGCCGAGGACATCGAGCTGGCCGAGAGCGTCTCGATCGCGATGCTGACCGTGCTGGAGACCCTGGGGCCGGCGGAGCGGGCGGTCTTCGTGCTGCGGGAGGTCTTCGACGTCCCGTACGACGAGATCGGCGACGCGGTGGGCAAGTCGCCCGCCACGGTCCGCCAGATCGCGCGCCGGGCGCGGGCGCACGTCGCCGCCCGGCGGCCCCGGGTGGCGGTGGAGCGCGACGAGCAGCGGGCGGTGGTCGAGCGATTCCTGGCAGCGGCCGACGGCGGCGACCTGCAGGGCCTGCTCGACGTGCTCGCCCCCGACGTGGTGCTGGTGGCCGACGGAGGGGGCCTCGTGCCCGCGGTCCGGCACCCGGTGCTGGGCGCCGAGAAGGTCGGCTTCCTGCTGAGCCGGTTCCGGGCGATGGCTCCGTCGATGGTGATCGAGCCGGCCATGGTCAACGGAGCACCCGGCGCCCGCATCGACGACTCCGGCCGCCTGGACGCGGTGGTGAGCGTGGACGTCGTGGACGGCCTGGTCAGCCGGGTCTACATCATGCGCAACCCCGAGAAGCTGGGCGGGCTCGACCGGGCGGCCCCGCTGGCGCGGTGAGGCGCGAGTCGGCCGAAACTGACGGGCCGGTCCAGACCGCACGGCGCGAGTCGGCAGAAACTTTCTGCCGACTCGCGCCTCTGCCTGTCAGTTTGTGCCGACTCGGGCTCAGCCCATCGGACCGCCGCCCATGCCGCCGCCGGTGGACTCGCCCGCGGTGGCGGAGCCGACCTCGGCGCCGTCGACCACCAGCGTGTAGGTCTCACCGTCGGCCAGGTCGGCCGCGGAGACCACGAGGGCGGCGGTCGCCTTGGTCGCGGTGAAGGTGCCGACCGTGTCGCCGTCGGCGTCCTGGACCTCGATCGTGCTGCCCGCGGTGACGGTGCCGCTCAGCGTGGCGACCAGCCAGGCCTGGCCCGACCCGGCGTCGGGGGACTCGAGCATGCCGGCGCTGCCGCCGGCGTACACGGTGCCGCCGTCGATGACGTAGCTGCCGTTGACGTCGATCGCGCCGTTGCCCGACGACTCGGGGCCGTTGACCACCAGGGTGCCGCCGGTGATCGCGAGCGAGCCGTTGGAGTCGAGGCCGTCGCCGTCCGCGGTGACGGTGATGTCGCCGCCGCTGATGGTGAGCACGCCACCGGTGTCGGACTCGCCGCCCATGCCGCCGGGACCGCCGCCCATGTCGCCGCCCATCTCGCCGCCGGGGCCGCCCTCGGGACGCTCGCCCATGTCGCCCTCGGGGCGCTCGGGCATCTGGCCGTCGCTCGGGGGCTCGGGGCGCTCGCCGTCGGCCGCGGGCTGGGCGTCGCCGGTGTCCGTGTCACTGTCGGTGCTGGTGTCGGTGCTGGTCGCCGTGGCGTCGGTCAGCACGTCCGGACCCGCGACGTTGATCCCGTCGTCGTTCGACGTGACGTCGATCGTCCCCCCGGCGATCACGATGTCGGCGGCCTCGATGCCCTCCTCCGACTGCGTGACCGTGACGCTGCCGTCGTTGATGGTGAGCGCGCCCTCGGCCTTGAGGCCGTCGTCGCCGGCCTCGACGGTGATGGTGCCGCCGTTGACCGCCAGCGAGCCGAGGTCGGCCTCGTCCTCGTTGTCGGACTTGAGCCCGTCGTCCGCGGCGGTGACGGTGATGGTGCCGCCCTCGACGTCCAGGTAGTCCTTGCCGGTGATGGCGTCGTCGGCCGCGTCGACGGTGATCTCGCCGTCGAGGATGACCAGGCCGTCCTTGCTGGTGATGCCGTCGGCGCTGGCGCCGGTCACGTCGAGCGAGCCGGAGCCGGCGATGGTCAGGTCCGCCTTCGAGTAGATCGTCGCGTTCGGGGCGTCGTCCTCCTCGTCGTCCTCGCCGGAGGCCTTCGAGTCGGCCAGGGTGTTGCTGCTGCCGTCGGCCAGGATCAGCACGGCCTCGTCGGCCTCCACGATCCACAGCGGCGAGGTGGAGGCCGAGGTGATGTCGGCGTCGTCCAGCACGATCCGGACCTTGCCGTCGGCCTCGGAGTCGACGACGAGCTGGCCGTCGCTGAGCGTGCCGGAGACCAGGTAGGTGCCCGGGTCGGTGATGGTGACGACGTCGCCGTCGACCTCGGCGCCCTCGCCGTCGACGCTGCTCCCGCCATCCTTCAGCGCGATGGTCGTGGCGTCGGCGGCGTCGTACTCGCCGTCGTCGGCGTCGGCGTGGGTGTCCTCCAGGGTGGTCACGTAGTTGCTGCTGCCGCGGGCCAGCTCCTGGGCGTCGCCCGAGGCGGCGGTGCTGGTCGCGGCGGTGTCCGAGCCGGTGTCGGCCGCGGTCTCGGCGGCGTCGGTGGAGCAGGCGGACAGGGAGAGCAGGGCCACCGCGCTGACGGCGGCGGTGGCGGTGGCACGGACGAGCTTCTTCACGGGGTCTCCTGGTGGTTCGCGGTCAGACGCGGGGAGCGATGGGTCGGGGCAGGTCGAGGTGGTGGTCGAGCGCGCGGTGCCACTTCATCCGCGGCAGCTCGGGGTGCAGGGCGGCGAGGCCGGCGCCGTACTTCGAGATCCGGACGGGGCGCAGCCCGTGCTGCCACAGCAGCCGGTCGAGCTCGCCGGGGGTGGCCCCGGACTTGGTCTCGACGATCGCCACCCGCTGGGCGGAGGCGGACCGGTCGGCGAGCAGCGAGCGGACCGAGAGGTCGCGGTCGATGGTGGCGCGGGCGCCCGACGGCAGCAGCAGGGTGCTGCGCCGGTACGTGGTCTCCAGCGTGGGCCGCAGCGACGCGGCGGTGTCGGCGCCGATCCGGTCCGTCACCAGCCGCTCGCCCTTGCCGGCCGGGGCGTGCGCGGCGGCGTGCGCGACGCGTTCCTTCACCGTCGTGCCGCGGCCGCCGCGGGTCTTGACCTCGAGGAAGCTGGCGCCGGTGTCGAGGTACTCGCGGGTCCGGACCTTCCAGCGCCGGCGGCGGCTGCGGCCGGCGGCGTGGAAGCTGTCCAGGCCGGGGGTGTCGAGGTAGACCGACCGGTACCGCATGGACCGGCTGCCGTCGATCTCGAGCGCCCGGGCGCCGGCGGGCAGCTCCGCGAGGATCGCGTCGAGCGTCGCCAGCGGTACGACGTACTTGCGGTCCACCCGGGTCAGCAGCGCGGCGGTGGCGACGAGGTCGTCGAGCGCGATCGGCTCCAGGGCGTTGACGGGGTCGGTGGTCACGGTCCGGACGGCGAGCGCGGTCATCGGCCGGCCACCTGGTCGACGGTGCCCGGGGCGGCCTGGCCGCTCGGTCGTGCGGCGCGGCTGCGGACCCGGACCAGGGTGGTGTCGTCGGCCAGGTCGAGCTTGACGATGTCGACGCTCAGGATCTCGGTGCCCAGCAGCCGCTCGACGTGGGCGGTGACCTCGGTGTGGTCGGCGTACGCGCGGTCCAGGCGGATCTGGCTCGTGCTCGTGCGCGGCGAGACCGACGGGTGGTCGCCGATCGCGACGGCGGCCACGATCGCCGCCATCAGCGCCCAGCCGAGCCAGGTCGGGGAGAGCGCCAGGCCGCCGAGCAGGCCGAGGGCGAGCGCGGCGAAGTAGTAGGCGATCTCACGCTGGGCGAGCTCCTCGGAACGCAGCCGGATGATCGACAGCACGCCGAACAGGCCGAGGCCGAGGCCCGCGCCGATGGTGGCGCTGGAGAGGGCCATGGTGACGCCGAGGACGCCGATGTTGACCGTCAGGTAGGCGACCACGAGCTCGCGACGCCCGTCCCGGTGCCAGAAGAGGCCGAAGACGAGGACGGCGAGGGCCAACAGGTCGGCTGCGATGAGCGGGTAGGACATCGGGCGAACTCCCAGGAAACGGTCGGTGAACGTACTCCCTCATTGCGCCAGACGAGCCTGGGTGCGACGCCTGTCCTTCCTGTGAGCCGTCTGTGAGCGTCTCGCGGTGGGCGTCGTGTGCCTCACAACGCGCTGTGGGAGGGCGTCAGGCACACGACCCGGCCACGGGCAGACGGGTCGGCGGGGGCCGGCCACTAGGCTGACCGGGTGCCCGACCACCCGCCGCTCGACCCCTGGCACACCGCCGACCTCGACCTCGGCGCCTACCTCGACCGGGTCGGCGTGCTGCGTGGTCCCGAGCGGACGGCGCCGAACCTGATCGAGCTGGGCGCGCTGCACGAGGCGCACGTGCGCACCTTCACGTTCGACAACATCGACGTGCTGCTCGGGCAGCACCCCGGCGTCGGGCTTGCGCAGGTGCAGGAGAAGTTCCTCGGGCGCGGGCGGGGCGGCTACTGCTTCGAGCACGCGACGCTCTTCGCGGCCGTGCTGGAGAGGCTCGGCTACGAGGTACGGCGGCACCTCGGCCGCGTCGACACCGGGACGCCCGCCGTCGGCGCCCGCACGCACATGACGGTAGCGGTCCGGCTGGCCGACCGCTGGTGGCTGTGCGACCCCGGGTTCGGGATGAGCCTGATCCGGCCTATCCCGCTCAGCGACGGCGTCGAGGCCGACCACTACGGCTGGCGCAGCCGCGTGGCCGCGGCCCCCGAGGGGTGGGAGCTGCACCGGATGCGGGACGGCGGGTGGCAGCGGCTCCACTCCGTCGACGCGCTGCCGGTGCACCCGATCGACCCCGTGGTCGGGCACCACTACACGAGCACGTTCCCCACCTCCCACTTCAGGTCCGGCCTGATGGTGGCCCGCTACCTGCCCGACCGGCACGTCACGCTCACCCACGACTCCGTCACGGTGCGCCGCGCCGGCGAGCCCACGCAGCACCGCAGGATCAGCCCCGTCGACCTGACCGGCTGGCTCGAGCTGCTGGAGGTGCCGTTGGCCGCGCAGGAGCGGGCCCGCCTGCTGGAGACCTGTCGGGGGCTGGTGGCCGGGGTGCCGCGGTGAGCGCGCCCGACCTGCCGCGGATCGCCGTCGGAGCGCTCGGCGGGACGATCGCGATGACGTCCGCCGACGGCCGCGCCGTCTCGCCGAGCCTGAGCGCCGCGGACCTCACCGCGGCCGTGCCGGGCCTGGCCACCCTCGCGGACCTGAGCGCGGAGACGCTGGCCATGCTGCCGAGCGGGTCGCTGGACGAGTCGATCGTGCTCTCCGCGCTGGCCTGGGCGCGGGCCGCGGTCGCGGGCGGCGCCGCCGGCGTCGTACTGACCCAGGGGACGGACACGCTGGAGGAGTCGGCGTACCTGCTCGACCTGTTCTGGGACCTGCCCGAGCCCCTGGTGGTCACCGGCGCGATGCGCTCGCCGCAGGCGCCGGGCGCGGACGGGCCCGCCAACCTGGTCGCGGCGGTGACCTGCGCGGCGGCGCCGGACTCCCGCGGCCGAGGCGTCCTGGTCGCGTTCGACGACCAGATCCACCTGGCGCGCTGGGTGGCCAAGACGGACTCGATCTCGACGGGCGCCTTCCGCTCGCCGGTGTTCGGCCCGGTCGGACGCGTGGTCGAGGGTGCCACCGTGTACGGCGCCACGGTCCGCCACCCGGCGCGGCTGGCGCTGCCCGACCCGATGCCGGTGGCGGGCCTGCCGCGGGTCGCGCTGGTCGGCACCCACCTCGGCGACGGCGGCGCGCTGCTCGACGTGCTCACCGAGACGGGCCGGGCCGACGGCGTGGTGGTCGCCGGCTTCGGTGCGGGCCACGTGTCGGCCGCGATGGCCGAGGCGGTCGGCCGGGCCGCCGCCGTGATGCCGGTGGTCTTCGCGTCGCGGACCGGCTCGGGTCCCACCGGCCGCGCGATGTACGGCTACCCGGGCTCCGAGGTCGACCTCCTCGCGCGTGGTGCGGTGGGCGCGGGGTGGCTGCCGCCCGTCAAGGCACGCCTCCTGCTGTGGTCGCTGCTGCTGACCGGCCTGGGCGGCGGCGTCGCGGAGGCGTTCGCCGACCGAGGTCGGCCCTGATCCTCGGGGTGCCGCGGGCGCGCCAGCACCCGTCCGACGCAGGTAGCTCCCGATACTGCGCCGGACGGGTGGTGGGGCGGGCCGCCGCCGGTGTCCCCGTTCCGTCTTGACCGGGGCGGCCAGGTCCACGCCGTTACAAGTGTGACATAAGCCACATTTGTATAGGAGGGGTGGGTTTGTCCAGCCGGGCGGGGCCCCGGGGTCGTGGCGCCGGCGTCTCAGGCGCGGTGCCGGTCGGCGCGCGACCGGTCGGCGTTGCGCCGGATCGCCGTGGCGAAGGACTCGAAGAGCGTCGGCGGGAGGTCGTGGCCCATCCCGTTGATGAGGATCAGCTCGGACCCGCGGACCGCCGCCGCGGTCGCGCGGCCGCCGGAGACGTGGACCATCTTGTCGGCCAGGCCGTGCAGCACCAGGACCGGCATCCGCAGCGTGCCCAGCGCGGCCGTGCGGTCCGGCTGGGTCAGGATCGCCATCATCTGGCGCAGCACCCCCTCGGGTGCGTAGCCGCGCTCGTAGGTGAGCGCCGCCCGCTCGGCCAGGTGCTCCTCGGTGGCGGGGAAGCCCGGCGAGCTGATCGCGCGCCACACCTTGATGCTGGCGGCCACGTAGGCGTCGCGGCCACCTCCGCGCGGCGTCAGCAGGAGGGGCAGGAGCGAGGGGTGCTGGCGACCCACGCTGCGCCGACCGGTGGTGGACATGACGCTGGTCAGGCTGAGCACCCGCTCGGGGGCGGCCAGCGCCAGGGTCTGCGCGATCATGCCGCCCATCGACACCCCGGCCAGGTGCGCGGCGGGGATGCCGAGGTGGTCGAGCAGTCCGGCGGCGTCGGCGGCCAGGTCGGCCATCGAGTACGGCGCTGCTGCGGTGCGGCCGGTGAGGAAGGCGCGCGCCACGTGCTGGGGGCCGACGCCGGCCTCGAGCCGGGTCGAGCGGCCGGTGTCGCGGTTGTCGTAGCGGATCACGTAGAAGCCGCGCTCGACCAGGCGGTGGCACAGGTCGACGTCCCACCAGGTCATCGGCCCGCCCAGCCCCATGATCAGCAGCAGCGGCTCGTCGCCGGGGTCGCCGAAGGTCTGGTAGCAGAGGTCGACCCCGTGGCTGAGCGGCGCGATGAGCTCCGCCGAGGTTGGGGGTTCGTTGGTCACATGTCCAGTTTGCAGACAATTTCCAACAGTTTGTGTTTCTAGCACGTAACATGACTGATGTGACGCAGATCATGGCAGGGTTCCTGATGCCGGAGGGCTTCTCACGTCCCCCTCTGGCCGCCCTGCTGCGCGAGGGCACGCTGGCCGCCGAGGCCGGACGGCTCGCGGTGCACCGCTCGAGCGCGCGGCGGACCCGGCGTCGTACCTCCTACGCGCGGCGGGCCGTGACCCGCGCGCCCGACCCGGTGCTGCTGGTGCCGGGCTTCCTCGCCGGTGACTGGACGCTGACCGCGATGTCCCGCGGGCTGCGCGATGCCGGCTTCCGCACCTACCGCTCCGGCATCCACGCCAACGTCGGCTGCGTCCTCGACGCGGCGGCCCTGGTCGAGGAGAGGCTCGAGGAGATCGCCGAGCGCCGCGGCACCCGCGTCCAGCTCGTCGGGCACAGCCTCGGCGGCATGATCTCCCGCGGGCTGGCGGTCCGCCGACCCGACCTCGTCTCCGGCATCGTCACGCTGGGCTCGCCGATGCGTGCCCCCGCCGCGCACCACCGGGTGCTCAGCGGCGGCGTGCGCCTGCTCAGCAAGCTCAGCAGCGTCGGCGTACCGGGGGTGATGTCGGCGGAGTGCGTCGGCGGCTCGTGCGCGGAGGCGAGCTTCACCGAGAGCCAGCAGCCGCTGCAGGGCGTGTCGATGACGAACATCTACTCCAAGGGCGACGGGATCGTCGACTGGCGCGCCTGCATCGACCCCGAGGGTCGGGCGATCGAGGTCAAGGGCTCGCACGTCGGCCTGGTCGTGGACCCGAAGACCATCGCCCTGGTCCACGAGGCCCTCGTCCTCCAGGCGCCCGCGTCGGCCGCGTCCGAGGACGGGCTGGTCGCCGGCGGCGCCACCGCCTGACCCGCCGTTCTCCCGCGCCTCGGTGGCGCGCCCTCTCCTGACGCGCCTCAAGCCCCGGTTCGGCCTGCCCCAAGCCATGGTTCGGCCTGCCTCAAGCCCCGGTTCGGCCTGCCTCAAGCCCCGGTTCGGCGGAATGGCGGCTGCGACCGCGGGGAACGCGCGGCGAGAGCCGGGAGGGAGCGACGAAGGAGCGACCGGACGGCGCGAGCGGCGCTTCCCCGCGCGCAGCCGCGGCAAGCCGCCAGCGGCGCGCGACCACCGCGCCGGCCGACGGCGCGCGCGGCAGCGCGGCGGAGCGAAGCGGAGACGCGCTCGCGCCATCCCAGCTAGTCGAAGTCGATGCTCGAGAAGCTCCGCAGCTTGCTCAGCCGGTGCTCGGAGGTGATCGTCCGGGTGGTGCCGCTGCGGGAGCGCATCACCAGGGACTGGGTGACGGCGCCGCCGGCGCGGTAGCGGACGCCCTTGAGCAGCTCGCCGTCGGTGATGCCGGTGGCGACGAAGAAGCAGTCGTCGCCGGTGACCAGGTCGTCGGTGGTGAGGACGTGGTCGGGGTCGAGGTTGTGGCCGGCGTCGATGGCGCGCTGGCGCTCCTCGTCGTCGGTCGGCCACAGGCGGCCCTGGATGACGCCGTCGATGCACTTCATGGCGCAGGCGGTGATGATGCCCTCGGGCGTGCCGCCGACGCCCATCAGCAGGTCGATGCCGGTGTCGGGGCGGCCGGCCATGATCGCTCCCGCGACGTCGCCGTCGGAGATGAACTTGATCCGGGCGCCGGTGGCGCGGATGTCGTCGACCAGCTGGCTGTGGCGGGGGCGGTCGAGCAGGACCACGGTCACGTCGGAGGGGTTGGAGCCCTTGGCCTTGGCGACCTGGTGGATGTTCTCGGCGACCGGGTAGCGGATGTCGACGACGTCGGCGGCCTCGGGGCCGGTGACGAGCTTCTCCATGTAGAAGACGGCGGACGGGTCGTACATCGAGCCGCGCGGGGAGACGGCGAGCACGGAGACGGCGTTGGTCATGCCCTTGGCGGTCAGGGTGGTGCCGTCGATCGGGTCGACCGCGACGTCGCAGGCGGGGCCGGTGCCGTCGCCGACGGACTCGCCGTTGTAGAGCATCGGGGCGTTGTCCTTCTCGCCCTCGCCGATGACGACGGTGCCGTCCATGCCGATGGTGGAGATCATCACCCGCATCGCCTGGACCGCGACGTCGTCGGCGCCGTTCTTGTCGCCGCGCCCGACCCATCGGCCTGCGGCCATCGCGGCGGCTTCGGTGACCCGGACCAGCTCCAGGGCCAGGTTCCGGTCGGGGGCGGGCGGTTCCACGGCCAAGGCGTCGGTCATGGGGCGAATACTAACCGGCGCCCGCCGGCACGTCGTACGACGTGATGGCCGTCTCCTTCACCGCGGCCCAGACCGGGCGGCCCGGCGACAGCGCCAGGTCCCGGGTCGCGGAGGGTGTGACGTCGGCGATCAGCGACCGCTCCCCGACGGCCGGCCGGCCGGTCTGCGGACCGGTCTGCGGGCCGCCGGGGAGGTCGATCCGGAGCCGGATCGCGTCGCCGTGCGGGGCGGCGCTGCGGACGACGCCCTGCCACCGGTGGCGCGCCGACCCCTCCGGCTGGTGCAGCGAGACCGAGACCGCCGAGGGCGGGAACGCCCGGATCCGGGTCCGCTCGCGGATGACGTTGAGTCCGACCATGCGCGCGGCGTGCTCGGTCAGCGGCCGGGCGGCGACCTCCGCGGGCGGCCCGGCCTGCTCCAGCCGGCCGTGGTCGAGCACCAGGACGTGGTCGGCCAGGGTGAGCGCGTCGAGGGCGTCGTGGGTGACCAGGAAGGTGGTGCCGCCGAAGTCCGCGAGGTGCTGCGCGAGCTCGATCCGCAGCGCCGCGGCGACGCCGACGTCGAGGCCGACGAACGGCTCGTCGAGCAGGAGCAGCTCCGGCTCGCAGGCCAGCGCCCGGGCGATCGCGACGCGCTGCGCCTGGCCGCCGGAGAGCTCGCCGGGGCGGCGCTCGGCCAGGTCGCCGACGCCGAGCCGGTCCAGCCAGTCCTGCGCCGCGGCGCGCGCCTCGGCACGCGGGACGCCGCGGGAGCGGGGGCCGAACGCGACGTTCTCGCGGGCGGACAGGTGGGGGAAGAGGCGCCGGTCCTGGAAGACCAGCCCGACGCGGCGTCGCTGGGGCGGCAGTGCGAGCAGGTCGGTGCCGTCGATCAGCGCCGACCCGGTGGCGGGCTGGAGCCCGGCCAGGGCCTGGACCAGCGTCGACTTGCCGGCGCCGTTCGGCCCGACGACCGCGATCACGGCGCCCCGCGGCACGTCGAACGCGAGGTCGAGGCGGCCCGGTACGGCGACGCGGACCGCCAGCTCGCCGGGCGTCCCGCTCATCCCGGCACCAGCCAGCGGTCGCGCAGCGCCACCAGGATCCCGATGGAGACCGCCAGCATCACCAGGCTCAGCGCGAGCGCGGTGTCCCCGTCGGCCTGGCGGGCGACGTAGATCAGCGTCGGCATCGTCTGGGTGGTCCCCGGGTAGTTGCCGTTGAAGGTGATGGTGGCCCCGAACTCGCCCAGCGAGCGGGCCCAGCCGAGGACCATCCCGGCGGCGATGCCGGGCAGCGCGAGCGGGACGGTGACCCGGCGGAAGGTGGTCCACCGGGAGGCACCGAGCGTGGCCGCGGCGGCGTCGTACTCCTGCCCGGCGGAGCGCAGCCCGCCCTCGATGCTGATCACCACGAACGGCAGGGAGACGAAGACGTGGGCGAGCACGACGCCCCAGGTCGTGTAGGGGAAGGCGAACCCGGTGGCGCCCAGCAGCGGGGCGCCGAGCAGCCCGCCGCGGCCGAACGCCTCGCGCAGCGCGATGCCGGCGACCACCGGCGGCAGCACCATCGGCACGGTGACCAGGGCCCGGACCAGGCGGCACCCGCGGAACGCGACGCGGGCGAGCAGCCAGGCGAGCGGCAGCCCGAGCGCGAGGCAGACCAGCATGGCGAGCGTCGAGGTGAGCACGGAGAGCCACAGGGCGTCCTGCAGCGCGGGGGAGCGCAGGGCGTCGAGGATCGCGGCCGGGTCGGCGGCGGCGACCATCGCGGCGAGCGGCACCAGCAGCAGCGCCACCGCGAGCGCGGCCGGAACGACCAGTGCCACCGGCACCCGGCCGAGGGGGTCTGCGGTCCGCGCGGTCATGGGAGCGCGAACCCCGCCCGTCGCAGGGCCGCCCGCCCGGTGGCGCCGGTGACCAGGTCGACCCACGCCCTCGCGAGCTCGGGGTCGGTGCTCTGGTCGAGCTCCGCGACCTCGTACGTCGTCCGCTCGCGTGCCGCGCCCGGGACCGTCACGGTCTCCACCGCCGCGCCCGCTGCGGCCGCGTCGGTCGCGTAGACGAGGGCGGCGTCGGCCTCGCCGGAGGTCACCTTGTCCAGCGCGGCCCGGACGTCGACCTCGAGGCTGGCCGGCTCGGCTTCCACGCCGTGGTCCGCCAGCACCGCGGTGGCGACGCGCCCGCAGGGCGCCTCGTCGGCGCAGCGCACCCACGTGGTGCCGGCCAGGTCGTCGAGGGACGTGACGCCGGCCGGGTTCCCCGGCGGGGTCACGATCACGAGCACGTTGGTGGCGAGGAGCCTGGGGTGGGCGGCCGCTCCGGCGGCGGTGGCGACGGCCATCGACGCCGTGTCGGCGGTGGCCAGCACGTCGCCGGGGGCGCCGTCGGCGGCCTGCTCGGCGAGGTCGGTGGAGGAGCCGAAGGAGAGGGCGACCTCGACGCCGTGCTCGTCCTCGAAGTCGGTGGCGAGCTCGCCGAAGACGTCGGTGAGGCTGGCGGCGGCGAGCACGCGCAGGGGCTCGGCGGCGGCGCACCCGGCGAGTCCCGAGAGCGCGGTGCCGAGCGCGAGCAGCGCGGCGAGGGCGCGGGCGATCCGGTGGTGGCGGGGCATCGGGTGCGGCCGCCTCAGTGCCGCTCGACGACGACGTTGGTGGACTTCACCGAGGCGATGGCGCGGACGCCGGGCTCCAGGCCGAGGTCGGTGGCGGCCTCGGAGCTCATCAGGGAGACGACGCGGTACGGGCCGCACACCATCTCGACCTGGGCCATCACGGTGTCCTTGACGACCTTGGTGACGATGCCGGACATGCGGTTGCGGGCGCTGACGGCGTCCGCACGGGTGCGGGTGCGCTCGTCCTCGTCGGCAAGCGAGGCGGCGAACGCCGCCAGGTCGACGCCGCCCACGACCGTGCGGCCGTCGGCGCTGCGGCTGGGCACCCGGCCGCCCTCGATCCAGCGGCGCACCGTGTCCGTGCTGACGCCGAGGATCTCGGCCGCCTCGGCCACGCGGTAGTCGGTCATGCCCCCAGCGTGTCGCATCTGCGACGGATTGTCACCGGTATCGGAACGCGGATGCATCTGGTTGGTGGCGGATCGTCCGGCATCTGCGCCCCTTTGGTCGGCGTGGGCGGCGTCGGGGACAATGGCGGGCGATGAGCACCGAGACCACGCCGACCCCGCAGCCCGCCGGCAAGCCCGGCCGCTACCAGCGCTCGACCGCGGGGCTGGTCGTCTCGCTGGTGGTCACGGTCCTGGGCCTCGGTGCCCTGTTCTGGTTCACCGGACTGTTCCGGGAGACGCCGGTCTACGAGCCGGAGGACATCGACTACCTCGGCTCCGTCGCCGCCGCCCAGGACGCGGGGGTGACCGCCACGTACCCGAGCGAGCTCCCCGAGGGGTGGACCGCGACCGGTGTCGACCTCGACAACGAGGACAAGGACGTGTTCGGCCTGCGCCTGCTGACCGCCGACGGGGACTTCGTCGGGATCCGGCAGGAGGACTCCTCCGACACCGCCCTGGTGCGCCGGTGGGTCGACGAGGACGCCACCGAGACCGACGCCTACAGCAGCGGCGCCGCCGACGCCCTGGCCCCGGAGTGGGACGGGTACGTCGACGAGGGCGGCGACACCGGCTACGCGGTCGAGATCGGCGAGACCGCCGTGCTCGTCTACGGCTCCGCGCCGGCCGAGGACCTGCAGCAGGTCGTCGACCTGCTCACGCGGGACGAGGTCGCCCGGGGCTGAGGGTCTCGACGGGCTCGACCGGCTGGGAGGGCTCGACGGGCCGCACCTAGTTGGTCAGCACGGCGTCCAGGTCGATCCGCGGATGGCCGCGCGTGGCCCTGTTGACGACCCGGACCGTGTGGGTGCCGGCCGGCATCCACCGGTCGAAGACCACGACGCGGTTCCGCACCTTCGCCGCGTGCGTGCGGACCGTGGCCCGCTTGACGCCGTCCACGTAGACGTCGGCGGCACCGCGCCTCGGACCCTTCGCCATGACGAGCGCGACGTGGTCGTCGCGCTCGTAGGTACGGGTGAAGGTGACGGAGGCGCCGCGGGCCCGGGTCCTCCGCATGGCCGCTCCGGACGCGCACGCGCAGGAGACCTTCCGCCAGGTGCCGGTGTAGCTCAGGCTGCCCGGGTCCGTGGTGCCCCAGCCCTGGTAGTCGGTCGCGTAGGTGTTGTCCTCCTGGAGCACGCTGAGCTCCCGGAACATCACGATGTCGAACCGCGACGTGTTGCCGGAGCAGTCCTCGGCCGTCATCACCCAGGCGCGGGGGGCGTCGCCGCCGCTGCCCAGCGCGCCGTCGTAGTCGTCGATCGTGTCCACGTACTCGCCCGGCCAGGGTGTCGGTCGCTGGCTCGGCGTCGACAGCAGGTGGCGGTAGTAGTCGAGCTCGTCGACGTCGCCGGGCGAGTAGCCCTCGTTCGCCGCGCGGTAGAGGTCGAACGCGCACAGGCTCCCGGAGTCGTCGGTGACCGTCCACCGGAGCCGCTGCCGGACGGTCGTGTACCGGTCGAACGTGTCGTTGATCGTCGGGTCGCTCGCGTTGATCGTGCTGCCCACCACGAACGCCGCCGCGTCGTTGGCCGCGATCGCCGGGGGCGTGGTGTCCTCCGCGCCCTGCGCGGGCGGCGGGGCCGCGAGGGCCACCAGGCCGACCAGGACGACTGCGACGGGCCTGGCTACCTTCATCGGTGCCTCCGGGGTGGGATGCGGGCGGAGCGCCTGCCTCACGGTAGGGCGCGCGTCGCTCGCACCTCAACCACCGGTCGGGCCGTCAGTCCTCGTCGGCGTCGTCGTCCGTGGCCGCGTCGCCGGCGATCACCAGGTCCAGTCGCTCGCGGGCGCCGTCGAGCCAGTCTTGGCAGATCGTGGCCAGCCGCTCGCCGCGCTCCCACAGCGCCAGCGACTCCTCCAGCGTCGTGCCGCCGCCCTCCAGTGCCGCGACCACCTCGACCAGCTCGGCCCGCGCGGCCTCGTAGGAGAGCTCGGTCTCTTCACTGCTGCTCATCGGACTCCTCGGTCGCGGTGGTGGTGCCGGTGGTGGTGACGTGGATGCGGCCGTCGGCGACGCGGACGCTCATCGGCGCGCCGGCCGCGACGCCCGCGACGCTCGTGACGACGTGGCCGTCGGCGTCCTGCAGCACCGCGTAGCCGCGTTGCAGGGTGGCCAGCGGGGAGAGCGCGCGGGCGCGGGCGCGGTGGTGGCCGATGTCGTCGGCGGCCCGGTCCAGGCGGTGGCCGAGGGTGCGGCGCATCCGGTCGCGGAAGCCGTCCAGCTCGGCGGTCCGGGCGTCGAGGAGCACGCGGGGGTCGGCCATCGCGGGACGCGAGCGCAGCCCGTCCAGCCGGGTCTGCTCGTGCGCGATCCAGCCGGCCAGCGCCCGGCGCAGCCGCGCCCGGGCGTGCTCCAGCCCGGCGGCCTCGGCGGCCATGTCGGGCACGATCAGCTTCGCGGCGTCGGTCGGCGTCGAGGCGCGGACGTCGGCGACGAGGTCCAGCAGCGGGGTGTCGGGCTCGTGGCCGATCGCCGAGACCACCGGGGTGCGCGCCGCCGCGACCACCCGCACCAGCCCCTCGTCGGAGAAGGGCAGCAGGTCCTCCACGGAGCCTCCGCCGCGCGCGATCACGATCACGTCGACGTCGTCGCGGGCCTCCAGGCGTCGTACCGCCTCGATCACCTCGGCGGCCGAGCGGGAGCCCTGCATCGTCGCGTACGCCGGCTCGATGGTCACGCCGGGCCAGCGGCGGCTCGCGTTCTCCACGACGTCGCGCTCGGCGGCCGAGCCGTGGGCGGTGACCAGGCCGACCCTGCGCGGCAGGAACGGCAGCGGCCGCTTGCGCTCGGCGGCGAAGAGCCCCTCGGCGGCGAGCAGCTGGCGGCGGCGCTCGAGGCGGGCCAGCAGCTCCCCGAGCCCGACCATCCGCAGGTCGCGGGCCTGGAGGGAGAGCGTGCCGCGGTTGGCGTAGAACGACGGCTTGGCCTGGATCAGGATGCTGGCGCCCTCGACCACCGGCGGCTCCAGGCCGTCGAAGAGCACCCGCGAGCAGGTCACCGTGATCGAGACGTCGGCGACCGAGTCGCGCAGCGTCAGGAAGACCGTGCCCAGCCCGGGGCGGCGGCTGACCTGGGCGACCTGGCCCTCGACCCACACCACGCCCAGCCGGTCCACCCAGCCGGAGATCGCGTTCGCGATCTGCCGGACCGGTGCCGGCTTCTCCGGTGAGGTCTCCATGGCCACGCCGCCGAACCTATGTGATGCCCCCGACGATGCGTGCGCGGCGCCCCGCCGTCGTGCCGCAAAGCACGCGGAGCCGTAGGCTGCGGCGGTGCGGATCCGGATCGACCTCGCCTACGACGGCACCGACTTCAAGGGCTGGGCCAGCCAGCCCGCGCTCCGCACGGTCCAGGGTGAGCTCACCGCCGCGCTGCACACGGTGCTGCGGGTGCCGGCCGGCACCCTGCAGGTCACCTGCGCCGGGCGCACCGACTCCGGGGTCCACGCCCGCGGCCAGGTCGCCCACTGCGACCTGCCGGCCGAGGTCGTCGACCGGCTGCCGGACAGCCTGGAGCCGGTCACCCGCCGCCTGAACGGCGTCCTCGACCCGGACCTGCGCATCCACGCCCTCACCGTCGCGCCCGAGGGCTTCGACGCCCGGTTCGGCGCGCTCTGGCGGCGCTACGCCTACCGGATCGCCGACCGTCCGGAGCTGGTCGACCCGCTGCGCCGCCGCCACGTGCTGGCGTGGCCGCGCGCGCTCGACCTGGACGCGATGAACGAGGCCGCCGCGGGCCTCGTCGGCCTCCACGACTTCGCGGCGTTCTGCAAGCAGCGCGAGGGCGCGACCACCATCCGCACGCTCCAGGAGCTGCGCTGGTCGCGCGACGCGGACGGGATCGCTGTCGGCCACGTCAGGGCCGACGCGTTCTGCCACTCGATGGTCCGCGCGCTGGTCGGCTGCCTGATCGCCGTGGGGGAGGGGCGCCGCGAGCCCGCCTGGGCGGCCGAGATCCTGGCCGGCCGGCGGCGCGACCCCGGCGTCGTGGTGGTGCACGCACACGGGCTGACCCTGGAGGAGGTGGGCTACCCCGACGACGCCGACCTCGCCGCCCGGGTCCTGCTCACCTCCGCCCGGCGTACCGAGGAGGAGACGCATGGCTGAGGCCGAGGACCACTACTTCTCCGCCGACCCGGCGGCGCCGTTCGAGCGGGTGCCGGTCCGCGCGGCGGTCTGGGACCTGGACCTGGAGCTGACCAGCGGCTCCGGCGTCTTCGCCCGCGGCCGCCTCGACGTCGGCACCGCCGTGCTGTTCCGGGAGACCGAGCCGCCGGCCGGCGGGCGGATCCTCGACCTCGGCTGCGGGTACGGCGTCATCGGGCTCGCCTGCGCCGTCGCGGCCCCGGGTGCGATCGTGACCGGTGTCGACGTCAACCGCCGCGCCCTGCTGCTGGCGAACGAGAACGCGGCGGCGCTCGGCGTCGCCGACCGGTACGCCGCCGTCGAGCCCGACGGCGTCGCCGCCGACGCCGTCTTCGACGAGATCTGGTCCAACCCGCCGATCCGGATCGGCAAGCAGGCGCTGCACGCGCTGCTGCTCACCTGGCTGCCGCGGCTGGTCCCCGGCGGCCGGGCGGTGATGGTGGTCGGCAAGAACCTCGGCGCCGACTCGCTGCAGCGCTGGCTGGTCGAGCAGGGCTACCCGACCGAGCGGCCGGCCAGCGCCAAGGGCTTCCGGATCCTCGAGGTCCGCCGCCCCGCCTGAGCGCGCTGCCCGCTGGTTGAGGTGCGAGGCGCCCCGGCGCCGAGCCTCGAAACCGAGGGTCGTGGTGGTTTCGAGGCTCGCTTCGCTCGCACCTCAACCACCGGTGGCCGTGACATCCCGGGACCTTCGGCGGTGTCGGCCGGCCGGGAGGCGACCTAGCGTGGACCGAGAGCCGGAGGTCGGCCCGCGACAACGCCGTCGAAGGGAATCCCATGCGCGCCATCGTCTTCGAGAAGTTCCAGTCCGACCCGGTCCTCACGGACGTCGCGAAGCCGACGCCGGGGCCCGGCGAGGTCCTGCTCAAGGTCGCCGGTGCCGGCGCCTGCCACTCCGACATCACGATCTTCCGCGTCTTCGACGCCGAGACGGCGCCGCCGCAGATGCCTCCGCCGTTCGTGCTCGGCCACGAGAACTCCGGCTGGGTGGAGGAGCTGGGCGAGGGCGTGACCGGGGTCGAGGTCGGTGGGGCCTACCTGGTGTACGGGCCCATCGGCTGCGGCCGCTGCCCGGCCTGCGCGCGTGGCCAGGACACCTACTGCGAGAACGCCGCGACCATGCCCTACCTGGCCAGCGGCCTGGGCCGCGACGGCGGGATGGCCGAGTACCTGGCCGTGCCCGCCCGCAACCTGGTCCCGCTCGGGGACGCCGACCCCGTGGCCGCGGCGCCGCTCTCGGACGCCGGCCTGACGCCGTACCACGCGATCAAGCTGGCGCTGCCGAAGCTGGCCGGCGGCGGGAAGCACGCCCTGGTGATCGGGCTCGGCGGACTGGGCCAGATGGGCGTGCAGATCCTGAAGGCGCTCACCGGCGCGACCGTGATCGCGACGGACATGCGCGAGGACGCGATGCGCCGCGCCGAGGAGGCCGGCGCGGTGACCGTCCCCGGCGGCGAGGGGCAGGCCGAGCGGATCCGCGAGCTGACCGGCGGGAAGGGCGTGGACGCGGTCTTCGACTTCGTCGGCGCCGCGCCGACGATCGCGCTGGCGATGGCGAGCGTCGCGATCCGCGGCCGGGTCACGATCGTCGGGATCGCCGACGGCAGCTTCGAGTGGAGCTTCTTCGGGGTGCCCTACGAGGTGGAGATGACCAGCACCTACTGGGGGACGCTGGAGGAGCTCCACGAGGTCGTCGCTCTCTACCGGGCCGGCCGGATCACGCCCGACGTGGAGGTCTTCGGGCTCGACGAGGGCCTCGAGGCGTACCGGCGGCTGGAGGCCGGCGAGCTCAGCGCCCGCGCGGTCGTGGCGCCGACCCGCGGCTGAGACGACGCACGGTCCCGCCGGGGAGTCCCGGCGGGGCCGTGCGTGCGGTACGACGCGGTCAGTTGTTGCCGTTGCCGTTGCCGCTGTTGGTCTTGCCCCCGTCGCCGCCCTGGCGGAAGGCGATCCAGGCGTCGTTCATCCGGTCCACCTGGCCCTCGGTGAAGTGGTCCATGCAGAAGTCCTCGGTGTAGTCCATGAAGTTGTGGATCGGGTCGAGACCCGGCTGCGGGCAGCTGTCGGACTCCTCGCAGTAGAACTGCGGGTACGCCTCGCGGGGGGTGTCCTCCACGCCGTCGCCGCTGGCCGAGCAGGCGCCGGCGAAGGTGTGCTCGAGCATCATCCAGTGGCCGACCTCGTGGGTCAGGGTGTCGCCCTCGTTGTAGGGGTCGGCCGTGCCGCCCGGCATCGACTCGTCGAGGATCACCACGCCGTCCAGGTAGTCGCGGCCGTTGTTGTAGCCCTTGGGGAAGTAGGCCCAGCCGAGCAGGCCGCCGCCGATGTCGGCGACGTACACGTTGAGCGTCTCGGAGTCGCCCACCCGCAGCGCGGTCTTCATCTCCTTCTCGCCCTTGCCCGGCGTCGGGTGCGCCCACGCCGGGTCGACCGTCCAGGTGGTGTCGACCAGGTCGAACCGGAACGGGGAGTCGGCCGCGTCCGCGGCCGTCTGGCCGGAGAAGGAGGCGTTGAGCACGTCCACCTGAGCGTCGATCATGCCCTCCAGGCGGGTGCGGTCGAGGTCGCTGGGCTTCTCGTCGGAGACGACGTGGAAGACGGTCTCGATCGTCACCGAGCCGTTCGCCATCCGCGGGGCGTCCTTGACCACGCCGTACTTCTTGGCGTCCTTGGCCGCGTACAGCGCCGGCTCCTCCGCCTTCGAGCCCGCCTTCACGCGGGCTGCGCTCGGCGGGCAGTCCTCGACGGCGGGGCTGGCGCCGGCGGCCGAGCCGGCGACGGGAGCAGCGGCGGTGCCCCCTCCGATCAGGACGGTGGCCGCGGCCAGCGCGGCGACTCGAGCAGGGCGGATCCGCACGGCGGTCTCCTCCGGTGTTGGGGGTCGGTGCTCTGCACCGTAGTGAGCGGTGTCAACCGGCGCCATCGCCGCGCCGGTCCGGACCGTCGATTCGGGACTCGGTCCCGGGTTCAGGGGGTGAGGGCCGTGGTACGGAGCAGCTCGGCCGCGACCTCGTCGGTGGCCGGCAGCCGCTTCCAGACCACGAGCAGCACCTCGTGGGCGGTGCCGGCCACCGTCCCCGACGGCCCGCCCTCGCCGATGTCGAGCGTCTCGTCGAGGTCCTCCGCGACGAGCCGCAGGGTGCCGGCCATCGGCTCGGTCCGGCCGAGCCGCACCTGGCGCGGGTAGAACATCCCGGTCACCTCGGCGACGCCGTCCCAGGCCAGCGACGGGTCGATCCGCCACTCCCCGGCGCGCCCCTGCGAGGCCAGCGCGTCGTAGAGGTGGAGCGTGACCTCGTGGACCTGGCGGCGGAACCAGAACGACGCCGTGTGCTCGGCGCCGAAGGTCCAGGCGGCGGCGTGCGGATCCGTGCCGCGCAGCACCTCCAGCAGCCGGTCGGCCGCGGCCCGGTACGCCGGCAGCAGCTCGTCGCGGGCGTGCCCGACCGGCGGCGCGGCGCCCTTCGGGTCGCCCTCGGTGATCGCGTGCGCGGCCCACAGGTGGACGCCGCGCACGTGGTCGGCGAGGTCGGCCAGCGTCCAGCCGGGGCAGGCCGGCACGGCCGCGCCGAGGTCGCCGGTGGCCAGGACGTCGGTCAGGTCGTCGGCCGCCGTGGCCAGCAGGTCCGTCCACTCCCGCGCGTCGAGCATGCCCGCATCCTGGCACCCCGTCGCCGGCGACGGGGTGGCCACGGCCGGGAGGTGGGGGGGAATGGGGGTGCGCTCCGGCGCCGGCCCCTGGGAGAATCCATCCTCGTGGGTCACGTGGATGTTGCAGGTGTGCGGTACGAGCTCCCCGACGGGAGGGTGCTGCTGGACGACGTCTCGTTCCGCGTCGGCGACGGCCAGAAGGTCGCGCTGGTCGGCGCGAACGGTGCCGGCAAGACCACGCTGCTGCGGTTGATCACCGGCGAGCTCAGCCCGCACGCGGGCACCGTGGTGCGCAGCGGCGGCCTCGGCGTGATGCGCCAGATGGTCGACCGGGTGCCGGGCCGCGACGGCCACCCGCCGACGGTGGCGGACCTGCTGCTCGACCTGGCCCCGGCGCCCGTGCGCCGCGCGGCGGCCGAGGTGGACCGCTACGAGCGGCTGCTGATGGACACCGACGACGAGGCCACCCAGCTGGGGTACGCCGCAGCGCTGGCCGACTACGGCGACGCCGGCGGCTACGACGTCGAGGTGGTCTGGGACGTGTGCACCGTGCGGGCGCTCGGCGTCCCCTACGACCGGGCGCGCCACCGCGAGCTGCGCACGCTCTCGGGCGGTGAGCAGAAGCGCGTCGTGCTGGAGTACCTGCTGGCCGGCCCGGAGGAGGTGCTGCTCCTCGACGAGCCGGACAACTTCCTCGACGTGCCCGGCAAGATCTGGCTGGAGCAGCGGATCGCCGCCTCGGAGAAGACGATCCTGTTCATCAGCCACGACCGCGAGCTGCTGGCCAACGCCGCGACCCGCGTCGTCACCGTCGAGCTCGGCGCCGGCGGCGGGGGCAACACGGTGTGGACCCACCCGGGCGGCTTCGCGTCGTACCACGAGGCCCGCAAGGACCGCTTCGCCCGCTTCGCGGAGCTCCGCCGCCGCTGGGACGAGGAGCACGCCAAGCTCAAGGCGCTGGTGCTGATGTACAAGCAGAAGGCGGCGTACAACGACGGGCTTGCCTCGCAGTACCAGGCCGCCCAGACCCGGCTCCGGAAGTTCGAGGAGGCGGGGCCGCCGATGGAGCAGCCGCGCGAGCAGAACGTGACCATGCGGCTGTCCGGCGGGCGCACCGGCAAGCGCGCCGTGGTCTGCGAGGGCCTGGAGCTGACCGGGCTGATGAGGCCGTTCGACCTGGAGGTCTGGTACGGCGAGCGGCTGGCCGTGCTGGGCTCCAACGGCTCCGGGAAGTCCCACTTCCTCCGGCTGCTGGCCGGCGGCGGCAGCGACCCGGACGTCGAGCACAAGCCGGTCGGCGACGTGGTCGTCGCGCCGGTGGAGCACCGCGGCCGCGCCCGCCTCGGCGCGCGCGTGCGGCCGGGCTGGTTCGTGCAGACCCACGAGCACCCCGAGCTGGTGGGCCGCACGCTGCTGGAGATCCTGCACCGCGGCGACGGCCATCCGGGCGGCCGGCAGGGGATGGGCCGGGAGCAGGCCAGCCGGGTGCTGGACCGCTACGAGCTGGCGTCCTCGGGGGAGCAGCGGTTCGAGTCGCTCAGCGGCGGCCAGCAGGCGCGCTTCCAGATCCTGATGCTGGAGCTCTCCGGCGCCACCCTGCTGCTGCTCGACGAGCCGACCGACAACCTCGACGTGCAGTCGGCCGAGGCGCTGGAGGACGCGCTGGAGGCGTTCGAGGGCACCGTCGTCGCGGTCACCCACGACCGGTGGTTCGCCCGCGGGTTCGACCGGTTCGCCGTCTTCGGCTCCGACGGCACGGTCTACGAGTCCGACGTGCCGGTGTGGGACGAGACCCGGGTGGAGCGCGCGCGGTGAGCCCGACCGGTGCGGCGCTGGAAGTGGGCCGGGTGGACGTCGCGCGCGACGACGAGGTGGCCGCCTGGCTGGAGGTCATCAACGCCGTCGACCGCCACGAGCGCGGCGAGCACGCCACCCCGTGGTACCTGCCCGAGGTGCTCGCCGACCTCCGGACGCCGCAGAAGAACCGCCGCACGGAGATCTTCGTGGGCACGGTCGACGGCGCGGTCGTCGCGGCGGGGGAGATCCGGCTGCCGCTGCAGGACAACCTGACCTCGGCCGACCTCATGGTCTGGGTGCTGCCGGACCACCGTCGCCGCGGCCACGGCAGTGCGGTGCTGGCGCGGCTGGAGGAGGTGGCCCGGGCGGACGGGCGCACCCGCTACGGCGCCATGACCGACTGGCCCTACGCCGGTCCGCCGGACGGCGCCGGCGCGCCGGGCGTGGAGTTCGGCCGGGCGCACGGCTACGCGTTCGGGCTGGGCGACATCCAGCGGGAGGTGGTCCTTCCGGTCGACGGCGCGCTGCTGGACCGGCTGGCCGCGGAGGCCGCGGAGCACACCGGCGGCTACACGCTGCGCACGGTGGTCGGGCGGCTGCCCGACGACCTGGTCGCGGGGTACGTCGCCCTCTCGAACCGGTTGATGACCGAGGCGCCGATGGGCGAGGTCGAGCGGGAGGAGGAGGCGGCCGACGTCGAGGCGTTCCGGCAGCACGAGGACGTGCTGGTCGCCCAGGGCCGGACGGTCGTCCGGACGCTCGCGGTCGCCGCGTCGGGCGAGGTCGCCGCCTACACGGACCTGGTCGTGCCGAGCGCGGACCCGACCTGGGTCTTCCAGTGGGGCACGCTGGTGGATCCCGCGCACCGGGGCCACCGGCTCGGGATCGCGGTCAAGGTGGCCAACCTGGTCGAGCTCCAGCGCCGCGGGCTCGCCGACGGCCGCCGCCTGGTCACCTGGAACGCCGAGGTCAACGGCCCGATGATCGGCATCAACGAGCAGCTGGGGTTCGTCCCGACCGGCCGCAGCGGTGAGCTGCAGAAGAAGGCGCCCGCGCCCGCCTGAGCGCCGTCGGGTCGCAGTCGGGCCGCAGCCGAGCCGGTTCGTGCGCATTCGGGGTTGAAGGACAACCGTTCCGGGTAGGAGTGCGTCGTCATGATGAAGCGAAGGACGTTTCTGGAGCAGACGGCTCTGGACCAGTCGGCCCTGGAGGATGCGGCGATGAGCGGCGACGGCGGCGGTGGGCGTGGCGGCAAGCACGCGGACCACGCCGTGGCGGTACGCCACGACGCGCCGCTGTCCCGCGACAGCCGACGGCACCGTCGCGAGTCGAGCACCGTCGTGCTGCTCGGCCGCTGGAAGGTGCGCCTCGCCCGGCTCTGACGCCGCCCCGACCTCGCCGGGACCGGCGGGTGAGGGTATTGCCCCGTGTGGCTGGGGGGTGGCAATCTCACCCGAGTGACCATTGGTGCGGGTCCGGAGCCTGACGCCGCAGATCCTCCCGACGACCACGGGTTCTTCGGGCACCCGAGGGCGCTGGCGAACCTGTTCGGCGTCGAGATGTGGGAGCGCTTCAGCTTCTACGGCATGCAGGGCATCCTGCTGATCTACCTGTACTACTCCGCCGCCGAGGGCGGCCTCGGCATCGACAAGGCCACCGCGACCGGCATCGTCGGCGCCTACGGCGGCATGGTCTACCTGGCCACCATCCTGGGCGCCTGGCTGGCCGACCGGCTGATCGGGTCGGAGCGGACGCTCTTCTACTCCGCGATCCTGGTGATGAGCGGCCACATCGCGCTGGCCGTGATCCCCGCGCTGGCCGGTGTCGGCGTCGGCCTCGTCCTGATCGCGCTCGGCAGCGGTGGCGTCAAGGCCAACGCGACCTCGCTGGTGGGGTCGCTCTACGCCGAGCACGACGAGCGCCGCGACGGCGGCTTCTCGCTCTTCTACATGGGGATCAACCTGGGCGCGTTCCTCGGGCCGCTGCTCACCGGGTGGCTGCAGAAGAACGAGGGGTTCCACTGGGGCTTCGGCGCCGCGGCCGTCGGCATGGCCTTCGGCCTCACCCAGTACGCGCTGGGCCGCAAGCGGCTGCCGGCGAGCACCCACCACGTGCCCAACCCGCTGAGCCCGGCGGAGCGGGTCCGGTACGGCGGCATGGGGCTCGGTGCGCTGGTCCTGGTCGCCGCGCTGGTGGCCGTCGGGTGGATCGACACCGACAACCTCTCCGACTGGGTCGTCGGCGTCACCCTGGTCGCCGCGGTCGGCTACTTCGCGCTGCTGCTGACCAGCGCGCACGTGACCGCGATCGAGCGCAGCCGGGTCTGGTCGTTCGTCCCGCTCTTCGTCATCAACGCCGTCTTCTGGTCGCTGTACCAGCAGCAGTTCACCGTGGTCACCATCTACTCCGACGAGCGGCTCAACCGGTCCATCTTCGGCTGGGAGATGCCGGTCTCCTGGGTGAACTCGATCAACCCGGTCTTCATCATCCTGCTGGCCCCGGTCTTCGCCGCGGTGTGGACCCAGCTCGGGCCCCGGCAGCCGTCCACGCCGGTGAAGTTCGGCGTCGGCACGGTGATCATGGGCTGCGCCTTCCTGCTCTTCCTGCCCATGCCCTCGGGCGAGAACACCGTGCCGCTGATCGCGCTGGTGGTGATCCTGCTGGTCTTCACGATCGCGGAGCTGTTCATCTCCCCGTCCGGGCTGTCGCTGTCGACCAAGCTCGCGCCCGCGCAGTTCAAGACCCAGATGGTCGCGATCTACTTCCTCTCCGTCGCGCTCGGCACCGCGATGTCCGGCACGCTCGCCGAGTACTACGACCCCGGCGACGAGCACGTCTACTTCCTGCTGATCGGGCTGGCCGCGATCGCCGCCGGCGCGCTGCTCCTCGCGTTCACCAAGCCGATCCGGCGGCTGATGGCCGGCGTGCACTGAGTCGACTGGCCGAGCGCGTCTCCGCTTCGCTGCGCCGCGCTGCCGGCCTCGCTGTCGAGCACTTCTCGGTGCATGGTGTTCTGGCGGCCTGCGGCGGCTGCGCGCGGGGAAGCCCGCCTCGACCGCTCCGGTCGCTCCTTCGTCGCTCCCTCCGCGGGCTCGGCCGGCGTTCCCCGCGGTGGCAGCCGTCACTGCCGTGGTCTCGGGGCCGAGCGGGTCTCCGCTGCGGGGTGCTGTCACACGCTGTCCGCCGGACTGGTCGGTCGTTCACGGTGCTTCGAGCGCGTTGCGGCGGGATGGAACCAACGCAGACCGCCGAGTAGTGCGGTGGACGGCGTGTTACATGACCGCCGGCGCGTGCCGCCTCGGGGTCGTGTGCTCCACGCCCCGGCATATCGGGTTCTCAGGCACACGACCCGCGCCACGACCCGCGCCACCTGCACTCGGCACCCGGCGCACCGCAAGACCAACCCCAGCTCGGAGCGCCGCAGCCAGGTTCGCGGCGGCCGGTAGCCCTCACTGGGTGGCGGTCATCCCCATCCGGGCCAGCACCGCGTTCTCCAGCAGCTGCACGAGGTTGTAGACGATCAGCGTGCCGAACGTGATCAGCGCGATCGCCGACCACAGCTCGTCGTACTGGATCGAGGAGGTGAACCGCGGGATCGCGCCGCCCACGCCCTTGCCGGTGGAGAGCCACTCGGCGAGCATCGCGCCGGTCACCGCGCCGGGCACCGAGACCCGGGCGGCGGCGAAGATCGACGGCAGCGCTCCCGGGACGGCCACCTTGAGCAGCGCCGCCCAGTCCGACCCGCCGTAGACGTGGACGAGGTCGACGCTGTCGGGGTTGGCCCGGCTCAGGCCGAACAGCACCGACGCGAGCGCGGGGAAGAGCACGACGATGCTGCCGATCACCGCGACCGACGTGACCGTGCCGCGGCCCGTGATCAGCAGGATCGCGGGCGCGATCGCCACCAGCGGGACGCTGCGCAGGAAGAGCGCGAACGGCATCACGCCGGCCTCGACCGTCTTGGAGAGCGTGAACAGCAGGGCCAGGGCCACGGCGATCGCCATGCCGGCGACGAAGCCGATCATCGCGTCGGTGGCGGTCTGGCCGACCAGCGGCAGCAGGGCGGCGCGGTGCGCCGCCGCGGTGTCGTCGGCGTCCGCGCCGGGCTGGTCGACGAAGAGGAAGTTCCAGACGTCCGCCGGGCCCTTGGCCGTGAAGGAGGAGACGTCGACCACCGCGAGCAGCAGCTGCCAGCCGAGCAGCACCACCAGGACGGTGACGACGGCGCCGAACAGCGCCTCGCCGAGTGCCCGCAGCAGGGCCGCGCGGCGCTCGCTGCGGAGCCGGCGGGCGCGCTCCTTCCCGGTCGGGGCCGCGGGCGGTGCGGTCGTCGTGGTCGCGGTCATCGCGTCCTCCCGGAGACCCAGGGCGTGACCACGCGGGCCACGAGGCCGAGCAGGCCGTAGCCGATGAGCGCGACCAGCGCGCTGAGCAGGAACAGCGCCCACAGGCGCTCGGAGTCGAGCACCTGCTGGAACTTGATCAGCTGGGTGCCGACGCTGACGTCGATCTTGCCCATGTACTCGCCGAGCACCGCGCCGAGCAGGGCGGTGGGGACGGCGATCTGCAGGGCGTTGAGGATCGCGGGCAGCGCCGCCACGAGGCGGACCTTGCGCAGCTGGGTGAACCGCCCGCCGCCGTACACGGAGATCAGGTCGAGGCTGGCGCGGTCGGCGGAGCGGAACCCGAGCAGCGCGCCGACCACGGTGGTGAAGAAGCAGCAGAGGGCGGCCAGGAAGACCGCGGTGGAGGAGCGCCCGCCCGGCTCGTCCGCGCCGCCGAGGACGATGATCGCGATGCCGCCGACGGCGACGATCGGCAGGCAGTAGGTGACCACCGCGATCTGCACGATGACGCGCTCCAGCCAGGGGGCCACGAGCACCAGTGAGGCCAGCAGGAGAGCCAGGCCGTTGCCCCACAGGAAGCCCACCAGCGCCTCGGAGATGGTGACCTGGAAGATGTTCCAGTACGGCGCGAAGCCGTCCGAGGCCATCGTGGAGAGCACCGCCCACGGGGTGGGCAGCGGGGTGTAGGTGGTCCCGGGCTCGGGGCGGAACACCAGGACGGCGAGCAGCCACCAGGCGCCGAGCACCACGGCGAGGCCGATCAGCCCGGCCAGCCACCGCGGCACCCCGCGGGTGCGGTCAGCGCCGGCCATCCTCAGGCCTCGGCCTCGGCGCGGCCGTCCGCGCCGAAGAGCAGCTCGGAGGCCTGGTCGACCAGGGCGTGGAACTCGGGGGTGCGCATCATCTCCGGCGTGCGCGGGCGCGGCAGCGTGACGTCGATGACCGCCTTGATCCGGCCCGGTCGCGGCGACATCACCGCGACCTTGTCGGCCAGGAAGATCGCCTCCGAGATGCCGTGGGTGACCAGCAGCGTGGTCGCGGGCTTCTCGGTCCAGATCCGCAGCAGCTCCAGGTTGAGGTTCTGCCGGGTCATGTCGTCGAGGGCGCCGAACGGCTCGTCGAGCAGCAGCACCGACGGCTTGAGGGCGAGAGCGCGGGCGATGGAGACGCGCTGCCGCATGCCGCCCGAGAGCTGCGCCGGGCGGGCGTCCTCGAAGCCGGTGAGGCCCACCAGCTCGATCAGCTCGGCGATGTAGTCCTTGTCGACGCTGAGGCCGGCCACCTCGAACGGCAGCCGGATGTTCTTGCGGACCGTGCGCCAGGGGAGCAGCGCGTGGTCCTGGAAGGCGATGCCGAGCTCGCCGCCGCGGCGCAGCTCGCGCGGCGTCTTGCCGTCGACGAGGGCGGTGCCGCTGCTCGGCGTCTCCAGGCCGGCGAGGATCCGCAGGATCGTCGACTTCCCGCAGCCCGAGGGACCGAGCAGCGCCAGGAACGAGCCCTGCTCCGTGTGCAGGTGGGTGTCCTCGAGGGCGACCGTCGTGCGCCCCCGGCTGCGGAAGGTCTTGGTGAGGTCGTCGATGCCGATGCCGGTGCCCATGTGGGCACCGGCACCGGCACCGGTCGTGTTGTCGAGAGTCATGGAGTGGGCGACGTCTCTCCGTCGGGGAGTGGTCGGGCGCGGCTCAGGACAGGTAGTCCACGAGGTCGGGGTTCTCCTCGTAGATCTCCTCGAGGATCGAGGTGTCGAACATGGTGTCCGCGTCGACCTCCCAGCCGGCGGCGGCCAGCGACTCGATGGTCTGCGCCTTGAGCTCGTCGGAGATCGTGAACAGGCCGTTGGCCTCGGTCTCCTCGGTGGAGATCAGCTCCTTCTCGGCCTCCAGGCTGTCGCCGGTGGTGGCCGGCAGCGGGCCGAAGTTCGCGTTCAGGTCGCCGGCGTCGGCGCCCGCGTTGTAGAACTTCTCGACCAGCGAGACGGTCTCCTCGGTCGGCTCGGTGAAGACGTCGGTCCAGCCCTTGATCTCGGCGGTCAGGAACGCCTTGAGCAGGTCGCGGTTCTCGGCCAGGAACTGGTCGGTGACCGAGAAGGTCTCGGCGACGTAGGGCACGCCGTTCTCGGCGTACGCGAGGTTGGTGACCTCCTGCTCGGCGCCGACGGTGATCGCCTCGTTGGTCAGGTAGGCCATGAAGCCGTCGACCTCGCCCTTGATCAGCGGGGTCGGGTCGAACTCGACCGGGACGACGGTCAGGTCGTCGCGGTCGATGCCGTTGGCGTTGAGCAGCGCGTTGAAGACGTTCTCGTTGGAGGCCTGGACGCCGATCTTCTTGCCGATCAGGTCCTCGGGCGTGGTGATGTCCGCGCCGTCCTTGAGGGAGAGGATCGTGAACGGGTTCTTCTGGAAGGTGGCGCCGATGATCTTCAGCGGGGCCTCCTGCTCGGCGATCGCGGCACCGATCGAGGCGGCGTCACTCAGCGCCACGTCGACCGTGCCCTCGATCAGCTCGGCGACGCCGGTGCTGGGGCCGGCGATCGCGGTGACGTCGGTGATGCCCGCCTCGTCGTAGTAGCCCTTCTCGGTGGCGTAGAACTCGCCGGCGAACTCCTCGTTCTTGATCCAGGAGTACTGGATGGTGATCGAGGCGTCCGAGACGCCCTCGCCGTCGCTGCCGCTGCCGCTGGTCTCGTCGTCGGAGCCGCAGGCGGCCAGCGTGGCCGCGGACAGCAGCGTGGCGATGGTCAGGGCCGCGGCGCGGCGTGCGCGACGGGCGGGACGGTGGGCGAGCGACATCGAGTTGTCTCCTGGCTGGACGTACGGGACCCCGAGAGCAGCGGGCGCTGCTGCGCCGCGACGCTAGGAGTCGCCGATTTCGCCGCCCGATGCCCTCTGTTACGGCAGTGTTAATTCGTTTGGCGAGGGTGTGACGATCGTCTCGCGGCGCGAGGAACGGGCGACACGCTCGGCCCCGTGGATCAGTAGTGCGTGCGGCCCTCGTGGGCCAGCCACGTGTCGAACGGGCTGGTGGAGTCGGGTGTGCGGCGGTGCTCGACCGCCATCGACCACTCCGTGCGGGGCTTGCGCAGCTCGGCGTAGAACGCGCGGTCGTCGAAGCCGCCGGCGGCCGCGTCGTCCCGGTCGGCGGAATAGACCACCCGGTCGATCCGCGCCCACATGGAGGCCGCGAGGCAGAGGGGGCACGGCTCGCAGGAGGTGTAGAGCGTGCACCCGGCCAGCGAGAAGTCGCCGGTCTCCAGGCAGGCCGCGCGGATCGCCATCACCTCCGCGTGCGCCGTCGGGTCCAGGTCGCGGGTGACCCGGTTCTGCCCGCGCCCCAGGACGACGCCGCCGCGCACCAGCACCGCGCCGAACGGACCGCCGCCCTCGGCCACGTTCGCCCGCGCGGCGGCGACCGCCTCGGCCAGCCAGCGCTCGTCCTCGCCGGCGGTGCTCGCGGGGCTCGTCGGGTCGGTCATCGGGTCCCTCCTCGGGGGTCGTCGCGGCGGACGCGCTCCGCCCAGCGGTCCAGCCGGTCCTTGCGCATCCCGACGACCCATCGTCGGCGGGGGTGCTCGGTGGCCGTCCAGAGCATGCCGGTCGCCGGCCACCACGTCAGGTCCTCCGGCCCCATCGGCGTGGCCCAGCGCCGGCCGCGGAGCGCACCGGGGCGGCCGACGTACACCGTCCCGGGCCGCCACGGCCCGTCGGAGGCCGTGACGTAGTGGGCGCCGTCGGCGGCCGCGACGCCCTGCATCCGGAGCTCCCCGCCGTCCTCGGGGCTGACGCTCTGGCCGTCGGGGGAGTACGCCGGCAGGCCGGTCGCGTCGTCGACCTCGAACCGCGCGAACCGGCGGGACTGCCCGGCACGGCCGTACTCGCCGACGAGCAGCTCCGGCGGCGTGCCCGACCGGTCCAGGCTGAGGAAGGAGTAGCGCAGCGGCTCGGTGCCCTCGGCGTACCCGGCCCGGAAGGCGTGCCGGACCGGGAGGACGTAGGCGTGGCCGGCCGGGTCCAGCCCGAGCACCCCCTCGCCCGCGCGGCCCCCGCCGGGCACCCGCAGCACGTCGTCGAGCGAGGCGGTGAAGAACCCGCGGGCGGTGGCCGCCACGTGCAGGTGGCGCCGGTGCCAGACCAGCCCGCCGGCGTGGACCCGCAGCGGGCGCAGCGCGACCCCCGACCCGGCGTGGTCGCCCGCGCGCACCGGCTCCGCCAGCAGCACGTGCTGGTAGCGCCGGGTCGCCGGGTCCAGCACCGAGACCCGCGCCCCGGCCTCGCCCCGGTGGTACCAGGAGACGAGCAGCAGCGGGCGGGTCGTGCCGGTGCGCTCGGAGTGGGTGATGCCCTGCGGCCACCAGTCGCGGTCGCGGCGGTCCGTCGCGTCCCAGGTCAGCGCCCGGTCCACCGCCAGGCCGAGCAGCCGCGGGTGCGGCGCCAGCGTCCGTCGCCCGCGCCGCGACAGGTCCGCCAGCACGCCGTCCAGCCCGGCCCGCTCCCCGCCCGCCGCGGTCACCGCGTCGACGACCGCCTCGGCGTCGTACGCGTCCGGCTCGCTGCGGGCGAGGTGGACGAGGGGTCGATCGGACGGCATCTCGTCAACCTAGTCGGGTGTGCCGCCGCGTGGCCGTCGAACGGCCGGTGGGCGATGATGGTGGACGTGCGCGGGATCTTCTTCGACGAGGACGAGGCCAGGACGGCCGCCCTCGCCCTGGTCAAGGGCGGGTTCGCCGCCGAGGTGACCCGCGAGAGGCTGTCGGGCGAGGACGACGACGAGGACCACCCCTGGGCCGTCACCACCGACGCCCCCGAGATCGTCCTCGAGCTGCTGGTCGAGACCTACGACGGCTGGCTGGACCTCGACGAGCCGGAGCAGGCGCCCCCGCCGCCCCTGCCGCTGCCCGACCGGCCGAAGCGCATCAAGCGCCCGTAGGGGTGGTGGTTTCGAGGCTCGGCGCCGGGGCGCCTCGCACCTCAACCACCGGAACCGGTGGTTGAGGTGCGAGCGCAGCGAGCCCGCCGGTGGTTGAGGTGCGAGCGCAGCGAGCCTCGAAACCACCACTCGTGCGGCGCTCACTACGCTGGTCGCCATGAGCTCCACGCCCTCGCTGCGGCTGCTGCTGGTCCACGCCCACCCCGACGACGAGTCGATCGGGCAGGGCGCCACGATGGCCAAGTACGTCGCCGAGGGCCGCGGCGTCACGCTGGTCACCTGCACCGCAGGTGAGATGGGCGAGATCCTGGTGCCCGACCTGGAGCACCTGGCGGCGGACAGGACCGACGGGCTGGGCGAGCACCGCCGCGGCGAGCTGGCCGACGCGATGGCCGCGCTCGGCGTCACCGACCACCGCTTCCTCGGCGGCTTCGGCACCTACCGCGACTCCGGGATGAAGTGGCACGAGGACGGCCACGCGGTCGCCGCCGACGACATCCACGACAACGCCTTCTGGCACGCCGACCTCACCGAGGCCGCCACGCGCCTGGTCGAGGTGATCCGCGAGGTCCGGCCGCAGGTGCTGGTCACCTACGACGAGTTCGGCGGCTACGGCCACCCCGACCACATCCAGGCCCACCGGGTGGCGATGTACGGCGCCGTGCTGGCGGCCGCGCCGTCGTACCGGCGCGACCTCGGGGAGGCGTGGGACATCCCCAAGATCTACTGGGGCGCCATGGCCGAGAGCCGGATCCGCGAGGGGCTGCGGCGGCTGCGGGCGGCCGGCGACACCACCACGTTCGAGGGGATGGACCCGGACGGACCGCTGCCGCCGATGTTCCGGCCCGACGAGGACATCACGGCGGAGGTGGATGCCAGCGCCTACCTGCCGCGCAAGATGGACGCCCTGCGCGCGCACGCCACCCAGATCACCACCGACGGCCCGTTCTTCGCGCTCTCCAACAACGTCGGCAGCCAGGCCTTCGGGATGGAGCAGTTCCGGCTCGTCAAGGGCGTGCCGGGTCCCGTCGGCGAGAACGGCTGGGAGGACGACCTCTTCGCCGGCGTCGACCCCGACTGAGCGCGGGTCGGAGCCGTCGTGCGCTACCTCTGGGCCGCGGCCTGCCTGCCGCTCGGTGCGGCGGTCGGGACCTGCACGGTCCTGCTCCACGACTACTGGTGGGGGATGGTGCTCGGGCTCGCCGCGACCGCCGCGACGCTGGTCGCCCTGCCCGGCGGCTGGGGCCGCGTGCCGTTCGGTGCGGCCTGGTCGGTGGTCGTGGTGGTGCTCAGCCTGTCCCGCCCCGAGGGCGACTTCCTCGTCTCCGCCGACGTCGCGGGCTACCTGCTGCTGCTCGGGGTGCCCGTGGTGCTGGTCGCCGGCCTGGTCGGCGTCCGTGGTCGGGCCACCGGTCCGGACCACTCGGGCGCCGGCCCGGGGGTTTCCGACGGCGGGCGACCGTCCGTTTCCTAGGATGAGGGCGTGACGTTCTGGGACCAGGACGGGGAAGGGTCCGGTCGGGAACGGCCGGGCGGCCGACTCGTCATCGTGCTGTTGCTCGTGCTCGTGCTGCTCGCGGGGGGCCTCTACGCCGGCGCCCACGCGATCGCCGGCGACAAGGTGCCGCAGGGGGCCTCGATCTCCGGTGTCGACGTCGGGGGGATGGAGCGCGACGCCGCGATCGCCGAGCTCGAGGACGCCTTCGAGGCGCGCGGTGACGAGGCGATCGAGCTGTCGGTGAGCCGCGGCGGCATCGGACCCGGCGACCGCACCGCCTCGGTCACGCCCGCCGAGATCGGCCTGGCCGTCGACTACGAGGCGTCGGTCGACGCGGCCGGCGCCGGGGAGAGCTGGAGCCCGCAGCGCCAGTGGGACTACTTCACCGGGGGCGGCTCGACCGAGGCGGTCGTCGCCGTCGACGAGGAGCTGCTCGACGAGACGCTCGGCGAGCTCTCCGAGGGCCTCGGCATCCCGCCGCGCGACGGCGCGATCCGGTTCACCCGGGAGGGCGTCAAGGTGATCGACCCCGTGCCGGGCGACGCCGTCGACACCGACGCCGCCGAGGACGCGATCGTGGCGGCGTACCTCGACGAGCGGGACCAGGTCGAGCTGGAGGTGACCGCCGCGCAGCCCGAGATCGGCGACGCCGAGGTGCAGCGGGCGCTCGACGAGTTCGCCAACCCGGCGATGTCGGGCCCGGTCACGCTGGTCTTCGGCGACTCCGAGGTCAAGCTCCGGCCCGCGCAGTACGCCTCCGCCCTGTCGATGGCCAACGAGGACGGCGCGCTGGTGCCCGAGGTCGACCAGAAGCAGCTGACCCGGCTGGTGAAGAGCGCGACCACCTCGGGCGAGCCGGTCGACGCGAGCGTGCGCCTGGTCGACGGCAAGCCGAAGGTCGTCCCGGCCAAGCCCGGCGTCGAGTTCGACCCGGACACGGTCACCGACGTGTTCCTCGGCCTGGTCGCGGCCCCCGAGGGCGAGCGGTCCGGCAAGGTGGAGGCCGACGTGGTGGAGGCCGAGTTCACCACCCGCGACGCCCGCGCGTTGAAGATCAAGCGCAAGGTCTCGGAGTTCACCACCTACTACCCGCACGCCGAGTACCGCAACGTCAACATCGGCCGCGCGGCCGAGCTGGTCGACGGCACCGTGCTCAAGCCCGGCGAGACGTTCTCCCTCAACGGCACCGTCGGCGAGCGGACGGCGGAGAACGGCTTCACCGTCGGCTACATCATCTCCAACGGCATCCTGAAGAAGGACTACGGCGGCGGCGTCTCGCAGATGGCGACGACCCTGTTCAACGCGATGTTCTTCGCCGGCCTCGAGGACGTCGAGCACAAGCCGCACTCGTTCTACATCGACCGCTACCCGGTGGGCCGGGAGGCGACCGTGGCCTGGCCGACGGTCGACCTCCGGTTCCGCAACGACACCGACTACGGCGTGCTGATCCACTCGACCGTGAAGCCCAGCACCTACTCCAGCCAGGGCGTGGTCACCGTGCAGATGTACTCCACCAAGGTCTGGGACATCGAGTCCACGACCTCCGACCGCTACGCCTACGTCGAGCCGGCCACGCGCACGCTGACCACCGCGGACTGCGAGCCGTTCACCGGCTACTCCGGCTTCCAGATCGACGTGAAGCGGACGTTCCGCAAGGCCGGCGAGTCCACGGTCGACCACACCGAGAACTTCCACACCGTCTACACGCCGGCCGACACCGTGCGCTGCGAGCAGCCCGAGCCGGAGAAGCCGAAGAAGCGGGACCAGGACCGCGGGCAGGACTGACCCCGACCACAGGCGGCGGCGGTGGTGGTTTCGAGGCTCGCTTCGCTCGCACCTCAACCACCGGCTGGGATCGGCCTGCGCCGGCCGGGCCTCCTCGGGCTAGAGTGAGAACACGTTCTAGTTCCGCTTGCCCTGGGAGGGTCATGACTGCCACGCCCGCCGTCGACGGCTGGTTCACCACCGGCGCCGAGCCCCGGCTGCTCGCGTCCCGGTGCACCGCCTGCGCGAACCTGGTCTTCCCGCCCGTCCCCGCGGACGCCGCGACCTTCTGCCGCAACCCCGCGTGCGACGGAACCGAGAACGAGACCGTCCCGCTCTCGGGCACCGGGCGGGTGTGGTCCTACACCGACGCCCAGTACCAGCCGCCGGCGCCGTACGTGCCGGCCACCGAGCCGTTCGAGCCGTTCGCGCTCGCCGCCGTCGAGCTGCCCGAGGGGCTGGTCGTGCTGGGCCAGGTCGCGGCGGGCTACGGCGTCGACGACCTCCGGGTCGGCGCCGAGGTGGAGCTGGTCGTGGAGACGCTGAACGCCGACGAGACGGGCGAGCGCACGATCTGGCGCTGGAAGCCCGCGGAGGAGAGCCGATGAGCAACGCCATCGCCGTGGCCGGCGCCGGGATGCACCCGTGGGGCAAGTGGGGCCGCAACTTCGTGGAGTACGGCGTCCACGCGGCCCGTGCCGCGCTGGCCGACGCCGGCATCGCCTGGTCCGACGTGGACCTGGTGGTCGGCGGCGAGACCGTCCGCAACGGGTACGCCGGCTACGTCGCCGGGTCGACCTTCGCCCAGGCCCTGGGCTGGAACGGCGCGCGGATCGCGACGTCGTACGCCGCCTGCGCCACCGGGGCCCAGGCCATCGACACCGCGCGCGCCCGGATCCTGGCCGGGATGTCGGAGGTGGCCCTCGTGGTCGGCGCCGACACCACGCCCAAGGGCTTCCTGGCGCCCAACGCCGGGGAGCGGTGGAACGACCCCGACTGGCTGCGGTTCCGGTTGCTCGGGATGACCAACCCGGCGTACTTCGCGCTCTACGCGCGCCGCCGGATGGACCTCTACGGGGCCACCAGCGAGGACTTCGCGCAGGTGAAGGTGAAGAACTCCCGGCACGGCCTGGAGAATCCCAACGCCCGCTACCGCAAGGAGGTCGGCGTCGCCGACGTGCTCGGCTCCGCGGTGGTCTCCGACCCGCTGCACCTGCTCGACATCTGCGCCACCTCCGACGGCGCCGCGGCGGTGGTGCTGACCAGCCTCGACTACGCGCGGCGGCACGGCCTCGTCGACCCGGTGCGCGTGGAGGCCGTCTCGACGGTCACCCCGACCTTCCCGAACACCGTGATCGACATGCCGCTGCTGGCCACCGACTGCTCGGCCGTGGCCGGCGAGCCCGAGCGCACCTTCAAGGAGTCGATCGCGCTGGCGGCCTACGAGGAGGCCGGGATCTCCCCGTCCGACGTCGACGTGGCCGAGGTCTACGACCTGTCCACCGCGCTGGAGCTCGACTGGATCGAGGACCTCGGGCTGTGCAAGCGCGGCGAGGCCGAGGTGCTGCTGCGCGCCGGCGACACCACGCTGGGCGGCCGGATCCCGGTCAACCCGTCGGGTGGCCTGGCCTGCTTCGGCGAGGCCGTGCCGGCCCAGGCGATCGCCCAGGTCTGCGAGCTGACCTGGCAGCTGCGTGGTCAGGCGACCGGCCGCCAGGTCGAGGGCGCCCGGGTCGGGATCACCGCCAACCAGGGCCTGTTCGGCCACGGCTCGGCGGTGCTGCTCGCCCGCTGAGGGGCGCCCGGCGCACGGCGCCCGTCACTGGTCCAGGTGGCGGGCCCGGATCAGGGCGAACGCGCCGTAGCACGCGATGCCGGCGCCGATCAGGCAGAGCAGGAACGGGCCGAAGGGCTGGTCGAGCACCTCGCGCAGCGCCTGGTCCAGCCCGCCGGACTTCTTCGGCTGGTGCTGGGCGGCGGCGTTGACGAACAGCACGCCGACGATGCCGAGGGCGACCCCCTTGGCCACGTGCCCGACCCGCCCGATCCACGTGTAGGCGGTGCCGGCGCGTCCCGAGGTCGCCTCGGGGGAGAGGTCGTCGGTGAACCCGTCGGTGCAGCCCTTCCAGACCAGGTGGCCGCCGTACCCGATGATGCCGACGCCGATCGCGCCGACCAGCAGCTGGCCGGCCGGGGCGTCCATCACCCGCGCGGTGAACGAGTCCGTGCCCCCGCCCGATCCGCCCTCGTCGAGGGCGATCCGGACCGCTCCCCAACCGAGGTAGCCGAAGATCGCGGCGCGGCCGACCGCCTTCAGCCGGTAGGCGACGTCGCTGGCGCCGTCCTTCTCGGGATCGCCGACGGCGGCCTCGAGCAGGCGCCACGCCGTGAGCAGGAACATCCCGATCGCGACCAGCCAGACGACGACCGCGCCGAACGGCTGGGTGGCGAGCGCCCGCAGCGCGCCGGTGCTGTCGGAGGAGCCGGACCGGTCCCCGAAGGCCAGCTGGATCGCCAGCCAGCCGATCGTGAGGTGGACCAGGCCGTAGGTCAGCAGCCCGAACCGCGCCGCCCGCTCCAGCCACTCGCTGTCCTGTGCCCGCCGCCCGACGGTGTGTGCCTGCTCGCCGATGTCGCCCATGGGGGCACCCTCCCCAGGACCGCCGCCGGGTATGCATCCGATCGCATTGCCGCAGGTCAGGGGCGGGGTCTACGGTCGAAGGTCCCGCGTCTCCCGGGCCCTTCGGGCCTCGTTCGCTGAGAGAAACCCGGCAACTTCACAGGCGAGATGAATCACAGCCTCAGGATTGTTTGTGAATGTATGCACAAGCACTTTTTGGGTCTACGTTCACATTCGTGGACCCGCTCGACATTGCACGCTGGCAGTTCGCGATCACGACCGTCTACCACTTCCTGTTCGTCCCGATCACGATCGGGCTCTCGGGAGTCGTGGCGGCCTACCAGACCGCCTGGCTCCGGACGAAGAACCCGGAGTGGCTGCGGTTGACCAAGTTCTTCGGGAAGCTCTTCCTGATCAACTTCGCCATCGGCGTCGTGACCGGGATCGTGCAGGAGTTCCAGTTCGGGATGAACTGGAGCGACTACTCCCGCTTCGTCGGCGACATCTTCGGCGCCCCGCTGGCGGTCGAGGGCCTGGTCGCGTTCTTCCTCGAGTCGACGTTCCTGGGCCTGTGGATCTTCGGCTGGGACCGGCTGAACCCGAAGCTCCACGTCGCCTGCATCTGGCTGGCGCACATCGGCACCCTGCTCTCGGCGTACTTCATCCTGGCCGCGAACTCCTGGATGCAGCACCCGGTCGGCTACGAGTTCAACCCCGAGACCGGCCGTGCCGAGCTCAACGACTTCGCCGCCGTGCTCACCAACAAGGTGCAGATGGTGACGTTCCCGCACACGATCACCGCCGCCTACATGACCGCGGGCGCCTTCGTGATGGCCGTCGGCTTCTGGCAGCTGATCCGCAAGCGCGGAGGCGACGCCCCCGCGACGCTCGAGGCGGACCAGCCGATGTACCGCAAGGCCGTGCGCACCGGCGCCGCGCTGCTGATGGTCGCCGGCCTCGGCGTCGCGATCAGCGGCGACCTGCAGGGCAAGGTGATGACCGAGGTGCAGCCGATGAAGATGGCCGCCGCCGAGGCGCTCTACGACACCGAGCAGCCGGCGGCCTTCTCCTGGCTCACGATCGGCACCCCGGACGGCACCGAGGAGAAGTGGTCGATCACCACCCCGCACCTGCTCTCCTTCCTCGCCACGGGGACCTGGGACGGCGAGGTCGAGGGCATCAACCAGCTGCGTGAGCAGTACATCGAGGAGTACGGGCAGGATCCCGGCACGACGTACTACTCGCCGGGCGACTACACCCCCTACATCCCGCTGACCTACTGGACCTTCCGCTGGATGATCGGCCTCGGCGTGGCCGCCGCCGCGCTCGGCGCCGTGGTGCTCTGGGTGACCCGCGGCGTGCGCGCGCCCACCGGCCGGTTGTGGACCGCCGGGGCGTTCGCCCTGATGCTGATGCCGTTGCTGGCCAACTCGGCCGGCTGGATCTTCACCGAGACCGGGCGCCAGCCGTGGACCGTCTTCGGCCTGATGACCACCGAGAGCGCGGTCTCGCCCGGGGTGAGCGCGGGCGAGGTGCTGACCTCGCTGATCGTCTTCACCCTGCTGTACGGCGCGCTCGCCGTGGTCGAGGTGAAGCTGATGCTGACCTACATCCGCAAGGGCGCCGAGCCGTTCCAGGAGCCGCAGGTGCGCGACGACCACAACGACCCCGACCGGCCGCTGGCCTTCGCGTACTGAGCCGACAGGGAAGGAACGACTGTCATGGAACTGACCACTCTCTGGTTCATCCTCATCGCCGTCCTGTGGATCGGCTACTTCTGCCTCGAGGGCTTCGACTTCGGCGTCGGCATGCTGCTGCCGGTGCTCGGCGGCAAGGACTCCGAGGCGCCCGAGCGGCGCGTCATGATCAACACCATCGGGCCCGTCTGGGACGGCAACGAGGTCTGGGTCCTGGTCGCCGGCGGCGCCACGTTCGCGGCGTTCCCGGAGTGGTACGCGACGCTGTTCAGCGGCTTCTACTTCCCGCTGCTGCTGATCCTGGTCGCCCTGATCGTGCGGGGCCTCGCGTTCGAGTACCGCGCCAAGCGGGACGACCCGACCTGGCGCAAGCGCTGGGACGCGGCGATCTTCTTCGGCTCCGTGGTCCCCGCGTTCCTGTGGGGCGTCGCGTTCGCCAACATCCTGCGCGGGGTCAAGATCGACGCCGACCTGGAGTACGTCGGCGGCTTCTGGGAGCTGCTCAACCCGTACGCGATCCTCGGCGGCCTCACCACCACGGCCCTCTTCCTGGTCCACGGCGCGATGTTCGTGGCGCTCAAGACCGAGGGCCCGATCCGCGGCGAGGCGCGCAACCTGGCGGTGCGGATCGGTCTGGTCGCGGCGGTGCTCGCGGTGCTCTTCCTTGTCTGGACCCAGATCGACACCGGCTCGGTGCTCTCGGCGGTGCTCTTCGTGGCCGCGGCGCTGTCGCTGGTCGCCGGCCTGGCCGCGGCGTACACCACCCGTGAGGGCTGGGGGTTCATCGGCACCTTCGTCGCCATCGCGCTGGCGGTCGGCGGCCTGTTCGCCGCGCTCTTCCCCGACGTGATGCCGACCTCGCTGGCCGACGGCACGTCGCTGACCACGACGAACGCGGCGGCGACGGCGTACACGCTGAAGATCATGACCTGGGTCGCGGTGATCTTCACCCCGATCGTGCTGGCCTACCAGAGCTGGACCTACTGGGTCTTCCGGAAGCGGATCGGCGTGCACCACATCCCGCAGGCCGCGCTGGCGGCCGGGGCGACCGGCACCGACGGCTGAGGCGCCGGTGCCCGAGGGGAGCATCCGCCCCACCGACCCGCGCGTCCTCCGCCAGCTGCGGGCCGCCCGCGGCCCGCTGCTGGCGGTGACCGGGTCCGCGATCCTGGCCGGGGTGCTGGTGATCGCCCAGGCCTGGGCGGTCACCGGCCTCGTGCTGGCGGCGCTCGACCGCGACGCGGTGGCCACCTGGGCCGCGGTCGTGCTCGGCCTGCTGGCGCTGCGCGGCCTGACCGGTGCGGTCACCGACCTCGCCGCCGCGCGGGCCGCGTCCGCGGTCGCCACCGACCTGCGGGGCCGCGCGGCGCGGGCCC
>NZ_JBEGDJ010000035.1:0-44081 GCF_040191335.1 Nocardioides sp. YIM 152588
CGGTGCCGCGGTCTCGGTCCATGCGGTCGCGGCGACCGGCAACTTCGTGGTCGGCGTGGCCGTCGGCGTCGCGGTCGCCGCCGTCAGCTCGGCGCTGGTCGGCATCCCGGCGATGCGGCTGCGCGGGCTCGCTCTCGCGGTCTGCACGCTGGCCCTGGCGCTGGCCACGACCAGCTGGCTGCTGCGCCTGGACGTGATGCTCGGGTTCGGTGTGCAGCCGGCGAAGCCGACCTGGTGGGGCTACCCGCTGGAGCTCGCCGTCGACTACTACCTGTTCGCCGTGCTGATGCTGATCGCCGCGATGTGGGTGGTCGGCAACCTGCGCCACAGCGGCCTCGGCCGCGCCTGGCAGGCGCTGCGCGACAACGAGGACGCGGCGCGGGCGTTCACGGTGCGCAGCCGGATGCGCACGATGCAGGTCTTCGCCCTCTCCGGCGCGATCGCCGGACTCGGCGGCGCCGTGATCGGCCACGGGCAGACGCAGCTGACGGTCAACTCGTTCCCGGCGGACGCCAGCATCGACGTGGTCGCGATCGCGGTCGTCGGCGGCCTGGTGCTCACCGGCGGTCCGGTGCTCGGCGCGCTGGTGATCGTCGGCATCCCGGCCCTGTGGTCGCTCAACCTGTTCGGCGAGGCGGCGCTGGCGATCGGCTGGCTGGCGGTCGTGGTGCTGCTCCCCGACGGCCTGGGCGGCGTGGTCACCCGGATCCGCGACTGGTGGGCCGACGGCGTCGCCCGCCGCGCCGGGATCGACCCGGTGCTGGCCCGGATCGGCACGGACGCACCGGCGGTGTCGCCGCTCGCGGGCGGCATCCGCCTCGAGGGCCTCGGTGACGCCCGGGCCGCGGCCGCGGCGGACGCCCCGAGCCGCCCGGCGGGGCCGATCCTCTCGGTGCGCGGCGTGGGCCGCCGGTTCGGCGGCGTGGTCGCCGTCGACGGGGTGGACCTGACCGCGGACGAGGGCGAGATCGTCGGCATCATCGGCCCCAACGGGGCGGGCAAGACGACGCTGTTCGAGATCATCGCCGGCTTCACCGCGCCCGACCGCGGCCAGGTCTGGTACGACGGCGGCGACGTCACCCGGGCCACCCCGGAGCGCCGGGCCTCGATCGGCCTGGTGCGCTCCTTCCAGGACGCGGCGCTGTTCCCGACGCTGACGGTCACCGAGACGCTGATGCTGGCCCAGGAGCGCGTCGCACCGTCGGGGCTGTGGAGCTCGATGATCGGCGCGCGGGCGGCCGAGCGGCGCAAGGCGGAGCTGGCCGAGGAGCTGATCGAGCGGATGGCGCTGGCGCCGTTCGCCCGGCGCACCATCGCCGAGCTGTCCACCGGCACCCGGCGCGTGGTCGAGCTGGCCAGCCTGCTGGCGCTGGAGCCGCGGGTGCTGCTGCTGGACGAGCCGTCGGCCGGCATCGCGCAGAGCGAGAGCGAGCCGCTGGGCGAGCTGCTGCTCGGCATCCGGCGCGAGCTCGGCACCGCGATGGTCGTGATCGAGCACGACCTGCCCCTGCTGTCCCACCTCTGCGACCGGATGGTCGCCATGAACCTCGGCCGCGTGGTCGCGGCCGGGACGCCTGACGAGGTCCGCGACCACCCCGAGGTCATCCGGTCCTACCTGGGCTCCGACGAGGCCGCCATCGGGCGGTCCGGAGTGGTGCCCGCCCTCAGCGCGGTGGCGCTGACCGACCCCGGGCTGCGGCCCACCTCCTGAGGAGACAACGTGAGAAACGCATCGACCCTGGCCAAGGCGGCCCTGAGCGCGGTCGCGCTGCTGGTCGTGACCGTGGTGGCGGCGCCGCCGAGCTTCGCGGCGCCCTCGCTCAACGTCAGCGCCAGCAGCGGCCTCTCCGACGGCCAGACGATCAACATCAGCGGTGGCGGCTTCACCGCGAACATGGGCCAGATCGCCGTCGGGCAGTGCATCGAGGGCTACTCCGGCCCGTCGGACTGCAACCTGCAGGGCGGCGCGACCTTCCGCAATGCCGACGGCAGCGGCTCCATCGGGTCGTTCTCGATCACGGTCAAGCAGAAGTTCGGCTCGACGGACTGCACCGTCCAGAAGTGCGTGATCGCCGCGGCGCCGCTGCCCACCGCCGAGGACGCGGCGACGATCGCGGCGAACCGGGTGATCATCCCGATCACCTTCGGCGCCCCGGCGCCGGCGGTGGCCCCGGCCGCGGACACCGACGACACCAGCGAGACCGACGACACGACCGCCGCGGACGACGAGCTGCCCAAGACCGGCGTCACCGACAACCTGCCGATGCTGATGGGCGGCGCGCTGGCGTTCCTGCTCGTCGGCGGCGTGCTCCGGTTCGGCGCCCGTCGCCCGGACGGCGCCCGATGAGCGCCGGCTGGCGGCGCCCCGCGGCGGCGGTCCTCGGGGCGGCGGCCGCCGTGCTCGCGGTGGCGCCGGTGCCCATGCTGACCGGCCCCGCCGCGGCGACCACGACGACGGTGAACGTCACGCTGGCCTGCACCACGCTCGGCAACGCCTTCGACTGGGAGGCGGAGGTCGGCGCGACCGCCGTCGGCGACGGCAGCCAGGTCTCGCTCACCCTCGCGTTCAGCGACCTGCCGGGCATCGCCCCGGTGGCGCTCAACAACCTGAAGATGGACGGCACCGTCGGCGTGGAGGTCGACGGCGCCGCGACCACGCTGACCGGCAGCGGGAACTCCACCGCCGCCGCCCGGGCGCCGATCCCGGTCCCGCCGGTGACCGGATCGGTCGCCTCGACCGCGACGACGGAGGTGCAGGTCGTCGTCGGGCACGTGGAGTTCACCGTCGCGGGCATCCTGACGGCCTGCGACCCGAAGACCACGGGCGCCCTCGGCGCGATCCCGGTGGACGCCGGGACGGTGCCGACCACGACGGCCCCCACGACGGCGCCGACCACCGCGCCCACGACGGCGCCCACGACCGCGACCACCTCCGCCACGCCGAGCACGACCGCGCCCACGACGACGGCCACGGCCGACCCGTCGAAGGACGCGGTCCCGGCGTCGGGCAAGGTCGCCTTCGCCTGCGTCCTGGAGCCGCTCGGCACCGAGTTCGACTACGAGCCGACGATCAAGGTCTACGGCGCCCGCGCCGCCTCCGACGACGACGAGGTGTCGCTGTGGGCGGAGATGACGGACATCCCGGGCCTCGCCCCGGTGGTCATCGAGAACAACGCGATGGAGGTGACGCTCAACGCCGTGGTCGGGGGCGAGAAGGTCACGCTCACCGGCTCCTCGACCGTCAACGCCGCCGTCAAGGCGAAGGTGCCGGTGCCGACGCTGCGCGACTCCATGACCTCGGACGAGGAGGAGATGGACGTCGAGATCACCGGCTTCAGCTTCGACTTCGCCCCGATCTCCGGCCTGGACATCCAGGCGCCCTGCGAGCCGAGCGGCAACGCCAAGATCGGCGCGCTGGTGGTCGGCATCGGCGACATCGCCGACGACACCGACGACGACACGGACGACGACACGGGCACGACCGGCGGCACCGACACCACCACCACGACCGGCGCCTCGCTGCCCGGCACCGGTGCCGGCGCCCCGCTGACCGCGATCGGGCTCTGGGCCGGGGCGCTGGCGCTGTTCGGCGCGGCGGTCTTCCTGATGCTGCCCGGGCGCCGGCAGGCCTGACGGGCCACACGAAGCGCGAGTCGGCAGAAACTCTCTGCCGACTCGGAGGTGGGGTGGCGCGAGTCGGCAGCAACTGACAGTCAGTTTCTGCCGGCTCGCGCCTTCGTCAGCCCTGGAAGGAGCGCTCCGCCCGGAAACCGGTGGCCGCGAGCGCGGCGACGGAGATCGGCGCCGCCGGGGCGACGATCTCCCCGCGGTAGGCGAGCGGCGGCAGTCCTTGGTCGGCGCTGATGGCGTCGAAGAGCTCGGCATTGCGCGGCCCGAGCTCCTCGTGGGTCAGGTTGAAGGTCCCGTGCAGCCGGTGCTCCAGCGCGTGCACGATGGCGGCGGCGGCGTCGTCGACGTGCAGCCGGTAGAGCAGCGCGTCGCCGGAGAACGGGACCGACCCGCCCAGGTACTGGTGGGCCATCGCCACCTTCTGCTCGATCGGCGGGTCGTCGGCCCCGAAGATGTCGCCGCACCGGAGCACGACCGCGCGGTCGCCCGCGGCGGCGTAGGTCTTCTCCATCAGCAGGAAGTTGGCGGGGCTCGGGTCCGCCGACGAGGTCACCGGAGCGTCCTCGGTGATCTCGGGCAGGTGGTCGGCCGCGTCGCCGTAGACCGAGAGCGAGGAGAGGGCGACCAGGCGGACGTCCGGCCCGGTCGCCGCGACGACGTTCTCGGCGGTGCGCACCAGCACGTCGTGGTACGTCGCCGCGCGGCCCTCCGGGGTCATCGACCCCTGCGCGGAGGGCCCGGCGGTGACCACGACGGCGTCGACTCCGTGGACCGCGGCCCGGACCGTGTCGTCGTCCGACCCGCGCACGACGACCGCGTCGCCGAACCGCTCGCGCAGGGTGGCGACCTTCTCCTGGCTGGTGGCGGTCACGCGCACGGTGTGACCCAGGCCGGTGAGCCGCTCGGCGACCGCCGTGCCGACCAATCCGGCGCCGATGACGAGGACCCTCATGCGAGGCCCTCCGCGCCCAGGGAGTCGCGCAGCGCGGCGATCTGGCCCAGCCCGGCGCGGGTGGCGACGAGCTCGTCGACCCGCTCGGCGCCGAGGAACTTCTTCGACAGCTCGTTCATCGGGTCCTTGGTGTAGCCGTAGGTGCGGACCAGGTGGTCGCGCTCGCGCAGCGCCGCGCGCTCCCCGACCGGCACGGGGGTCGCCTCGCGCACCCATCCGAGCCAGGTGTCGACCCGGTTGAGCACCGCGGTGCGGAGGGTCTCGACGATGTCCGCGGAGCGCTCGGCGGCCATGTAGGAGTTGGCGACGGGGGAGTTGAAGGCGCGCATGTAGGTGCCGTGGCTGACCGACCAGGTGAACCGGTCGTCGCCGCGCAGAGCCAGCCACTCCGCGTTGATCGGCTCGTAGTAGCGCTCCAGGTAGTCGACGTCGGTCATCGGGTCGCGCCGGGGGACCAGGTCGGAGAAGTGGAAGATCTGCGGCACCGTGCCGAAGACGAGGACGAGGTGCGGCACGTCGATGTGGGGGCCGAGCCAGACCTGGAGGTTCATGTCGAGGATCGAGGCCTTGCGGTTGCCGATCCAGGAGTGGACGAGCCACTCGACGCCTTCGTCGGGATCCCCGACGAACGGGCTCAGGGATCCCTCGTAGCTGCCGTCGTCGGTCTTCCAGTACTCCAGGCCCGCACCCGAGGCGTGGGGGGTGACGGCCAGCTCGGCGGTGATCCGGTCCTTGGCCTCGGTCAGGATCCCCCAGAGCGCCGCCCAGAGCTCGGAGTTGTCGACGTCGGGCGCCTCGGCCAGGAACTCGTGGATGGTCTTGATCTGCGTGCTGCTGCTCATACTCCGGAGCGTATAGATATATGATCTATTCTGGTAGGAGGTAAGTCAGATGATCGTCGTCGTCAGCCAGGCGTGGACCAAGCCCTCGGAGGAGCACGCCCGGGGCTACATCGCCCTCAACCGCGAGTTCGGCCGGTTCTTCCGCGCCCACCCCGGCTACCGTGGCCGCCGGCTGGTGCGCGGGGTGGAGAACCGGTGGCACTTCACCCATCTGCGCTACTTCGACACCGTCGAGGCCTACGAGGAGTGCACCCGCGCCGAGGGATACGTCGAGCACACCGTCGCGATGTACGAGCACCTCGAGCCCTACGACTCCTACCCGCGCGAGTACCTCGAGGTCGTCATCGACGAGCCGGACCCGCGCCAGTGACCACCTTCGTCCTCGTGCACGGCGCCTTCCGCGGCGGCTGGGCGTGGCGGTCGGTCCGCCCGCACCTGGTCGCGGCCGGGCACGACGTGCACGCCCCGAGCCTGATCGGCGCCGGCGAGCACGCCGCTCTGGTCGACGCGGTGACCGGCCTCGAGGTCTGGGTCGACCAGATCACCCGCCTCGTCGAGCTCGAGGACCTGTACGACGTCGCGCTGGTCGGGCACAGCCAGGGCGGCCTGGTCACCACGTCGGTCGCGGCCCGGATCCCCGAGCGCGTCGCGCACCTGGTCCATCTCGACGCCGCCGTTCCCGCCCCCGGCGAGCGTGCCGTCGACCTCAACCCGGGCGGCGCGCCCGACCCGTTGCCCGCCCGCGACGCGGTGATCGCCGCCCCGGCGGCGTCGCCCGACCTCGACCCCGCGTTCGCCGCGTGGCACGCCGCCCGCGTCACCCCGACGCCGGCGTCGGTGGCGCTCGACCCGGTGCCGGCGGTCCCGGCCGGGGTCGAGGAGCACTTCGCCTTCTTCGCCGACACCCCCGCGTACTACCCGTGCGCCGCGGTGCGCGCCCGGCTCGACGCGGAGGAACGCGGCTACCGCGTCCTCGACGCCGACCACGACGCCCCGCAGACCGCACCCGCGCAGGTCGCGCAGTTGTTGATCGAGTTCACGACGTCCCACGAGGCGTCCATGGAAAGGAGTCCACGATGACGGTGAAGAAGGGCTGGGAGGGCCGTTTCTTCGAGGACTTCGAGGTCGGTGACATCTACCAGCACCCGCTGGGTCGCACGGTCACCGAGGACGACAACATCACGTTCTCGCTGATGACGATGAACACCAACCAGATGCACTTCAACAGCGAGTACGCCGCCCGCTCGGAGTTCGGGAAGCCGCTGGTCGTCTCGACGCTGACCGTGGCGATCGCGGTCGGCCAGAGCGTCACCGACCTCACCCAGAACGCCTTCGCGAACCTGGGCTGGGACGAGATCCGGATGACCCACCCGGTCTTCGCCGGGGACACGCTCTACAGCGAGTCGCTGGTGCTGGAGAAGCGCGAGTCCGACAGCCGCCCGCACGCCGGCATCGTCACGGTGAAGACGCGCACGCTCAACCAGCACGGCGACGAGGTCTGCTCGTTCAAGCGGACCTTCTACGTCTACAAGGCTGGCGCCGAGCAGCTCGAGGGGATCTTCCCCGAGGGCAAGCGGCCCCTCGAGGCCGGAACGCCCCTCGCGGCCGCCGCAGAGTCGCGGGCCTGAGCATGCGGATCACCTTCGCCCCGTGGGGGGAGACCCTCGCCGAGATGGCCGACGCCGCGGCCCGCGCCGAGCGCGCCGGGGCGGAGGTGGTCTGGGCGCCGGAGCTGCACCGCAGCGCCACGGTGAGCGCCGCGGCGCTCGCGCAGGCGACCAGCAGCGCGCAGGTCGGCACCGCCATCGCGCTCGCCTTCACCCGCAGCCCGATGGTCACCGCGCTGGAGGCGCTCGACCTCGACGAGATGTCGGGAGGCCGGTTCCTGCTCGGCCTCGGCACCGGCGTCCAGCGGCTCAACGAGGACTGGCACCACGCCCGCTGGGGCAAGCCGGTCACGCACCTGGCCGAGACCGTGCGCAACGTCCGTGCCTTCTGGTCCGACGCGTGCGCCGGCGACGAGATCGACCTCGACGGCGACCACGAGCCCATGCGGATCCGCGGCTACGAGCGGCCCTACCCGATGGTCCGCGAGAGCATCCCGATCTACCTGGCCGCGATGGGTCCCGCGATGACCCGCCTGGCCGGCCGGATCGCCGACGGCTGGATCAGCCACGAGCTCTGCTCCCCGTCCTTCCTGAAGTCGCGGGTCCTGCCCGAGGTCGAGACCGGCCTGGAGGCCGCGGGCCGCGAGCGCGGGGAGATCGAGCTGGTCGTCTCAGCGTGCTGCTCCGTCGACCCCGACCCGGCCGCCGCCGTCGACCGCGTCCGCGGCCACGTCGGCTTCTACGCCAGCGTCCGCACCTACGCCGACTTCTTCGAGTTCCACGGACTCGGCGAGGCCCAGCAGCGGGTCGTCGGGGCCTTCCGCTCCGGGGCCGGCGCCGAGCACCTGGCGGGTGCCGTCACCCCGGAGATGGTCGACGCGATCACGCTCAACGGCGACCGCGACCGCGTCGCCGAGCAGCTGTCGGCGTACGCGGGGCTGGCGGACGCCGTCAAGCTCTCCGCCCCCACCCACGGGCTCACCCCGGCGCAGGTCCGCGCCGGCCAGGACGAGGTCATCGGCCTGATCCACACGCTGACAGGAGGAGCGCAGTGAAGCCGCTCGAGGACGTCCGCATCATCTCGCTGGAGCAGTACGGCGCCGGCCCGTTCGGCAGCGTGCACCTGGCCGACCTCGGCGCCGAGGTGATCAAGATCGAGGACCCGCGGGTCGGCGGCGACGTGGGCCGCTACGTGCCGCCGTACTTCGAGGAGGAGGACTCGCTCTTCTTCGAGACGTTCAACCGGAACAAGCGCTCGCTCTCCCTCGACCTCTCCACGCCCGCCGGGCGGGAGGTCTTCGAGGAGCTGGTCAAGGTCTCCGACGTCGTCTACTCCAACCTGCGCGGCGACGTGCCGGCCAAGATCGGCATCACCTACGACCAGCTCAAGCACCTCAACCCGGCGATCGTCTGCTGCTCGCTGACCGGCTTCGGGATGACCGGGCCGCGCCAGAAGGAGCCCGGCTACGACTACGTGCTGCAGGGCCTGGCCGGCTGGATGGACCTCACCGGCGAGCCCGACGGCCCGCCGACCAAGTCCGGCCTCTCGCTGGTCGACTTCTCCGGCGGCTACGTCGCCGCGCTGTCCCTGCTCGCCGGGCTGCACGCCGCCCGCCGCGACGGGGTCGGCATGGACTGCGACGTGAGCCTCTACGACACCGCGATGGGGATGCTCACCTACCCGGCGACCTGGCACCTCAACGCCGGCTACACCCCGACCCGCACCCGCCACTCCGCGCACCCGTCGCTGGTGCCGTTCCAGGCGTTCGAGGCCAAGGACGGCTGGTTCGTCGTCGGCTGCGCGAAGGAGAAGTTCTGGGCGCGGCTCGCCGCGGTGGTCGGCCACCCCGAGTGGGCCGAGGCCGGCTCGCCCTACGGCGACTTCTCCGGCCGCCAGCTGCGCCAGGCCGAGCTGGTCGCGCAGCTGGAGGAGATCTTCCGGCAGCGCACCGTCGCGGAGTGGCTCGGCGAGCTCTACCCGGCGTCGGTGCCGTGCGGGCCGATCAACGACGTGCCCGCCGCGCTGCGCGAGGAGCACACGATCGCCCGCAACCTGGTGGTGGAGACCGAGCACCCGCGCTACGGCACGGTGAAGCAGGTCGCCTCGCCGGTGCGCGTCGGCGCCGAGCCCCCGGCGTACCGGCGGGCACCGCAGCGCAACGAGGACTTCGGCTGGGTGATGGACGACGTGCTCGACCTCGACGCCGAGCGGGTCGCCCGGCTGACCGCGGACGGCGCCTTCGGGGCCGCCCCGTGATGGTCGCGCCCGAGCTCGCGCGGTGGGCCACGGGCGAGGTCCGGGTGCCGGCGGCGGTCCGCGAAGCCGCGCTGCGCCACCTCCTCGACGGCCTCGGCACAGCGGTCGGCGCCGCCCGCTCCGGCGCCGCGGCCCCCGCGGTGGCGGTGGCCCGGGGCCTGGGCGGCCCCGCCGAGGCCACCATCCTCGGTGGCCGCGAACGGGTCGGCGCGCCCGCCGCGGCGCTGGCCAACGGGACGCTCGTGCACGCGCTGGACTTCGACGACACCCACGCCGGCGGGCTCGTGCACGCCACGTCGGTGGTCCTGCCGGCCGCGCTGGCGGTGGGCGAGCAGGTCGGCGTGAGCGGCGGCGAGGTGGTCGACGCCGCCGTGGTCGGCTACGAGGTCGCGTGCCGCGTGGCCGCCGCCGCGCCGCACGGCTTCCACGCCCGGGGCGTGCACGCCACCATGGCCGCCGGGGTCTTCTCGTCGGCCGCGGTCGCGGCCCGGCTGCTGCGCCTCGACGCCGCGACCGCCACCCACGCGCTCGGCATCGCCGGTAGCCAGGCGGGCGGCCTGCTCGCGTTCCTGGCCACCGGCGCCAGCACCAAGCAGCTCCACCCGGGCTTCGCCTCGCAGGCGGGGATCACCGCCGCCCGGCTCGCCGCGGCCGGCGCCACCGGCCCGGAGACGGTGCTCGACGGCCCGCACGGGCTCTACGACGCGCTGACCACCGGGACGGTCGACCGCGCCGTCCTCCTGGACGGGCTCGGGGGCACGGACGCGGGCGACTGGGAGACCACCCGGATCGGGATCAAGCCCTGGCCGACCTGCCAGCTCGCCCACGCCAGCATGGCCGCGGCCGCCGCCGCGCTCGCGACGGCCGGGGCGAAGGCCGACGACGTGGTCGCCGTCCACGCCCTGGTCCACCCCGACTCGGCGTCGGTCGTCTGCCCGACCGACCGGGACCCCGCCCGGCCGGCGAGTCCCTACGCGGCGAAGTTCAGCCTGCCCTGGAGCGTCGCCGCGCTGCTGTGCGACGGCACCGTCGGCGTCGACACCTACCGCGACGACCAGCTCGCCCGCCCCGAGGTCGTCGACCTGGCGGCCGCGACCACGTGGGAGCCCACCGCCGGGGCGGGGCCGGCGGCCGACGCGGCCGGCGAGGTGACGCTCACCCTGGCCGACGGCCGCCGCGTCACCGGACGCGTCGAGCGCAGCCCCGGTGGCGGCACCGCGCCGCTGAGCGACGCCGACCTCCTGGCGAAGTTCGCCGGCAACGCCGGGCCGGCCTCGGTGCCCCTGGTCACCGCCCTGCGTGCGCTGCCCGACGCCCCCGACCTGACCGACCTGATCACCTGCGCGGCCGACGCGGCCGCCGTACCGATGGAGGCCTGAGATGACCACGAACGCCATGGTGCAGGAGGCTCGCGCCGCCTACGCGCGGGCCCTGGCCGGGCTGGAGGCCGCCGGCCTCGGACCCGAGCACGTCACCCGGGTCACCGAGAATGTGACCGTCGCCGGCCTGGGGGAGTACGCCGACGCCGCCGGCGTGCGCGCCGAGCTGCTCGGCCCGGCCACCACCGTCACGACGGTCGTGGTCGAGGGGCTGATCGGCAGCGACGCGCCGCTGGAGGTCGAGCTGCACACCGACGGCGGGGGTGACGGGGCGGTCCACCTGCCGACCGTGATCCCGGTCGACGAGCACGGCGACGTCGTCGCGCCGGGCGACTTCGTGGCGCAGTACCGGTACTGCCTGGAGCGGGCCGGCGCGCTGCTGGAGCGCGCGGGGCTGAGCCTGGGCCACGCGGTCACCACCTACGACTACTCCACGCCCGACACCCGCGCGGTCTACCGCAAGACCCACCACGTCCGGAAGGAGCTGCTGGGCCAGAACGAGGGCAACGTCTTCCCCGGCGCGGGCGGCATCCTGATGTCGCGGCTGCACCGGCCGGGCCAGCTCGTCGCGATCGACGTGACCGCGTCGCGGCACCCGCTGGAGCTGGTCAACCCGGGCTGGTCGCGCTACGACACGCTCACCTACGCGCCGGGCGTGAAGGCCGGCCGGACGCTCTACATGTCCGGCTTCGCGGCGCTGGACATGGAGACGCAGGCCGCCCTCCACGACGGCGACCTCGGCGCGCAGGCGGAGGCGACGTACGGCGCGATCCTGCACCTGCTCCGGCACGCCGGCCTCGGCCCCGAGCACCTGACCCGCACCGTCGAGTACTGCGTGGCCCCGGCCGCCGCGGACTTCAAGGAGGTCGTCGACGTGCGCGAGCGGCTCCTCGGTGGCGCCCCGACCGTCAACGCGTCGCTGTGCGACTGCCTGCTGCGCCCCGAGTTCCTGCTCGAGGTCTTCCCGACGGCGCTCTACCCGGAGGCGGGGGCCTGATGGGGAACTCGCTGCTGACCGAGGAGGTGCTGGCCCTGCGCGGGCGCAGCGTCACCTACACCGCGCCCGAGGAGATGGGCGCGGCCGCGGGCCGCTACTTCGGCCTCGCGACCGGGGACGACAACCCGCTCTACTCCGACCCGGAGTTCGCACGCGCCCAGGGGCTCCGGGGGGTCACCGCGCCCCTCACGCTGATCTGCGAGACCAACCAGTACGCCGGGCTGCCGATGGACCACGAGGGCTACCCGGGCCACACCTGGCGCCTCGACCTACCGGGCACCCGGCAGGTCCGTGGCGGCAACTCCTACACGTTCCACCGCCGGATCCGGCCCGAGGACCGGGTCGTGGCGACGTGGTCGATCGACGACGTCCAGGGCAAGGTCACCGGGTCGGGCAACGAGATGGTGATCATCACCTCCACCGCCCGGTACGCGACCGACGAGGGCGAGCCGCTGGCGCAGAACACCGAGACCATCATCTTCGTCGGGCTGGAGAAGCGCGCATGAGCCTGCTCGACCCCTACGTCGACCTGCACGCCTCGATCGCCGTCGGCGACCCCGTCCCTTCGCTCGAGCGGACCATCACGCTGGCCGACATGGTCGCCTACGCGGGCGCCACCTGGGACTGGCACCGGCTCCACTACGACACCGCCTACGTCGAGGAGAAGAAGCTGCCCGGCCCGATCGTCGACGGCCAGGTCTACGGCGCACTCCTGGTGGAGATGCTCCAGGACTGGCTGGGGCCGCAGTCGTTCGTGCACACCCTCGACTTCACCTTCCGCAACCTGGTCTTCGCCGGCGAGACGCTGCGCTGCTCCGGGGAGGTGACCGAGGTGGTCCGCGACCCCGACGGAGCCGACCGGATCGCGGTCGCGATGCGGGTGGTGGTGGTCGGTGCGGACGGGGCCGACGGCCGCGCGGCGGCGTCGCCGTGCTCGGCGAGCGTGCTGCTGGGCCGCGCCGACGGCCCGGGGGCGGACGCATGAGCGGGGTCGCGATCGTCGGCGCCGCGGAGTGCGACCTCGGCGTCACCGGGAGGTCGATCCTGGGCCTGCAGACCCAGGCGATCACCCGGGCCCTGGCCGACGCCGGCCTGACGCTGGCGGACGTCGACGGCATCGCCACCACGGGTGTCTCCCGGTTCTCCGCCACCCAGGTGGCCGACTACCTCGGCATCGAGCCCACCTGGACCGACTCCACGTTCGCCGGCGGCAGCGCCTTCGAGATGTTCGTGGCCCGCGCCGCCCAGGCGATCGAGGCCCGGCAGGCGTCGGTGGTGGTCATCTCCTTCGCCTCCAACCAGCGCTCGGCGGCCTCCCGCCGCCTCGGCGGCGTCTTCGAGCCGTGGGTGCCCGAGGCCCAGTTCGAGGAGCCCTACGACCCGCTCTACCCGCTCTCGTACTACGCGATGGCCGCGCAGACCTACCTGCACCGCTACGGCCGCACCCACGCCGAGCTGGCCGAGGTCGCGATCGCGGCCCGCGAGTGGGCGCTGCTCAACCCGGCCGCGTTCCGGTACGGCAAGGGCTCGCTCTCGGTCGACGACGTGGTCGGCGCGACGCCGATCTCGACGCCGCTGACCGCCGCCGACTGCTGCCTGGTCACCGACGGCGGCGGCGCGGTCGTGCTCACCTCCGCCGAGCGGGCGCGGGACCTGGCCAAGGCGCCCGTGTCGGTCCTCGGGTACGGCGAGCGGACCACCAACACCTCCTTCGCCTCCGTCGACGACCCCACCGTCACCGGTGCCGTCGGCTCGGCCGCCGACGCCTTCGAGCGGGCCGGGATCACCGTCGACGACATCGACGTCGCCCAGGTCTACGACTCGTTCACGATCACCGTCGCGCTGACGCTCGAGGCGCTCGGCTTCTGCAAGCCCGGCGAGGCGCTGGACCTGGTCGCCGGCGGCACCATCCGCCCCGGCGGGTCGCTGCCGCTCAACACCTCCGGCGGCGGGCTCTCCTACTGCCACCCCGGCCAGTTCGGGGTGCTGCTGCTCGTCGAGGCCGTCCGCCAGCTCCGCGGGGAGGCGGGGGACCGGCAGGTTCCCGGCGCCGAGGTCGCCGTCGCGCACGGCACCGGCGGCATCCTCTCCACCCACGCCACGGTCGTCCTGGGGAGGGCCCGATGAGCACCTTCACGCCCGGCCCGGTGCCGCCGGCCGACGAGGTCACCGCCGGCTGGTGGGAGGCGACGGGGGAGCACCGGCTCACCGTCCAGGCGTGCGGCTGCGGCCACGCCCAGCACCCGCCCCGCGCGCTCTGCACCGCCTGCGGCGCCACCGACCGGCTGGACCTCGCGCCGGCCGCGGGCGTCGCCGTCGTGGACACCTTCACCGTGGTCCACCGGGCGCCCCGACCCGACCTGCCCACGCCGTACGTCGTCGCGCGGGTGCGGCTGCCCGAGGGCCCGGTGCTGCTGACCCGGCTCGAGGGCGCCGACCCCGGCTCCTGGCGGATCGGCGACCCGGTCGCCGTCGCCTGGCAGGACCTCGACGACGGCCGCGCCCTGCCCTACTTCGTCCCGACCACGCCCGACCAGCACACCCGAGAGGCCTGAGATGGACTTCCAGCTCACCGACGAGCAGCGCGAGTTCAAGGCGCTGCTGCGCACCTTCGTCGACAAGGAGATCGTGCCGGTCGCCCGCGAGTGGGAGCAGACCGGCCGCTACCCGACGGAGATCGTGGCCGGGATGGCCGACATGGGCCTGTTCGGGATCACCGTGCCCGAGGAGTACGGCGGCCTCGACCTCGACCCGGTGGCCTTCGCGCTGGTCTTCGAGGAGATCGCCCGCGGCTGGATGGGCATCGCCGGCATCCTCGGCAGCCACTCGCTGGCCTGCCGGCTGATCGCGATGCACGGCACCGAGTCGCAGAAGGAGCGCTACCTGCCCGGGCTGGCCACCGGCGAGCGCCGCACCGGGATCGGCCTGACCGAGCCCGACGCCGGCACCGACCTGCAGGGCATCCGCACCACCGCCCGGCTCGACGGCGACCACTACGTGGTCAACGGCGCCAAGATGTGGATCACCAACGCCCGGTACGCCGACCCGCTGCCGGTGCTGGTCAAGACCGACCCGTCGGCCTCGCCCGCGCACCGCGGCATGAGCGTCCTGCTGATCGAGGCCGGGACCCCCGGCTACGAGGTCACCAAGGACATCCCGAAGCTCGGCTACAAGGGCACCGAGTCCTGCGAGATCCACCTGGATGAAGTCCGGGTCCATCGCGACCAGCTCGTCGGGGGCGTCGAGGGCAAGGGCATGCAGCAGGTCCTCTCCGCGCTGGAGTGGGGCCGGGTCAACATCGCGGCCCGCTCGGTCGGCATCGCCCAGCGCGCCCACGACGAGGCGCTCGCCTACGCCCAGCAGCGGCACGCCTTCGGCAAGCCGATCGCGGACTTCCAGGCGATCCAGCTGAAGCTGGGCGAGCTCGGCACCCAGGTCCAGGCGGCGCGGCTGATGGCCTACTGGGCCGCCGACGCGGTCCGCGCGGGGCGGGCGGACGGCGCCACCGGGATGGCCAAGATCTTCTGCTCCGAGGTCGCGCTCAACGCCGCGATCGACTCGATGAAGGTGCACGGCGGCTACGGCTACTCCACCGAGTTCGAGGTCGAGCGCCTCTACCGCGACGCCATCCTGATGAGCATCGGCGAGGGCACGAACGACGTCCTGCGCACCGTCGTGGCGAAGTCGCTGATCAAGGGGGAGACCCGTGTCGGCTGAGACGACCGGGTCGGCCGGGACCGGGCCGCGCCTGGCGCGATCGGCGCTCTACGTCCCCGGCGACGCCCCCGAGAAGCTGGTGAAGGCCCTGGGACGCGGGGCAGACGAGGTGATCGTCGACCTCGAGGACGCGGTCGCCCCGCACCGCAAGGACCTGGCGCGCAAGATCGTGGCCGAGTGGCTCGGCGAGGTGAAGCGCACCGACGTCGCGGTCACGGTCCGGGTCAACTCCGGCGAGCTCGGCCTGGTCGACGTCGCCGCGATCGCGGGCGCGCCGGCGCTGGCCGGCGTGGTGCTCGCCAAGGCGGAGTCGGCCGCCGACGTGCTGGCCGTGGACCGGGTGCTGGCCGCCTCGGGATCGACGGCCGGCGTCGTACCGCTGCTGGAGAGCGCGGGCTCGATCCTGCGGGCGGCCGAGATCGCCGCCGCGCCGCGGGTGCACCGGCTGCAGGTGGGGGAGGCCGACCTGCGCGCCGACCTCGGTGTCACCCTCGGCCCGGACGAGCGCGAGCTGCTGCACGTCCGCTCCCAGGTCGTGCTGGTCTCGGCGGCGGCCCGGATCGCCCCGCCGATCGCGCCGGTCTCCACCGACTTCCGCGACCTCGACGCCCTGCGCGCCTCCACCGAGGCGCTGGCCCGGCTCGGCTTCGTCGGCCGCGCCTGCATCCATCCCGCCCAGGTCGCCGTGATCAACGAGGTCTTCACGCCGAGCGAGGAGGCCCTGGCCGAGGCCGAGGACGTGCTCGCCGCGCTGGCGGCGGCCGGCTCCGGCGTCGCCGTCGACGCCCGCGGCCGGATGATCGACGAGGCCGTCGCCCGGCACGCCCGCGCGGTGCTGGCGCGGGCCCCGGGCCGAGCCGCGCCGGGCGGCTCGTGAGGTCGTCGGAATTTACTTCGGGCGGATCAGAATAGGCCGAACAGTAGATCCTAGATCCTATATTCTCCACGCAGAGGCCGAGGCCCACCGCAGACAGGGCGGCCGACCGAGGAGGAATCATGCAGTTCCGTTCGATCAGGGGTCGCGGCGCCGCCGCCCTCGCCAGCGGGGCGCTCGCCGCCTCGGCGCTGGCCATCCCGACCGTCCTGGCCGCGCCGGCCCAGGCGACCCTTGCCGAGGACGTCGAGTTCTCGTGCATGTTCGGCTCGTCGCCGTTCAGCTCGACCCTGGACGTCGACGTCACGGCGCTCTGGGACAAGGCGACCGGCCGCGCCGAGCTGTCGGTCGACGTCGGCTCGATGGCCAACCCCGCGCCCGCCTTCGTGTCGATCCCGAACGCGGCCCACGAGGCCACCATCGCGGTGACCGTCGACGGTGCCGCGTCGCCGATCAGCCTGACCGGCTCGTCGGTCGCGAACTTCCAGGGTCAGGTCCCGATCGACGTGCCGGTGATGACCGGCCTGGTGGGCGCGAAGGCCGAGTCGCTGAGCGTCGTGATCGGCGACCTCGACGTGACCGTCGGCTCGTCGGAGTTCTCCTGCTCGCCGGTGGAGACCCCCTCCGCGATGGTGGTGCCGATCGAGTTCCCCGAGGGTGCCGACCTCAACTACGTGTGCTCCTTCGGCTCCAACCGGTTCGCCTACATGACCGACGTGGACCTCGCCGCCCAGCGCAGCTCCGGCGGCGACGTCACCGTCTCGGCGGCGCTGGAGGACATGCCGAACACGGCGCCGGCGTTCATCGTGCTGGAGGACCAGGCGATCACGGCGACGCTGGAGGCGGGTGCCGAGGGTGCGTCCATGGACATGACCGGCGGGCACACCGCCGACTTCACCGGCGGGGTGCCCGTCGTGATCCCGGCGCTGTCGGCCACGTCCGCCACCGCCGCGGACGACCTGTCGGTCACGCTCGGCGACTTCGCCCTCTCGGTCGGCGGGACGACCAACATCGGGTGCACCATCGCCGAGGCGGCCCTCGTGGACGTCTCGGTCAAGGCCCCGCCGGCGGTGAAGACCACCAGCAAGACCACCGCCAAGTACGCCAAGAAGAAGGCGACCATCACGACCACGGTCAAGTCGTCCGCCGGCACGCCCAAGGGCAAGGTCAGCTACGTCGTCAAGAAGGGCAAGAAGAAGGTCGCGGCGGCCAAGGTCGCGCTCAAGGCGGGCAAGGCGAAGCTGGTCGTCAAGAAGGCGAAGCTCAAGAAGACGGGCAAGTACACCGTCGTCGCCACCTACCTGGGCAACGCTTCCTTCAAGAAGTCGACCTCGAAGGCCACCTTCGTGGTGAAGTGAGCCACGGCTTCCCGTCCCGCCCGTGGGGGAGCGGGGCGGGGAGCTGTGATGGGACCGAGGCCCCGGTGCGTGCAACGTGCCGGGGCCTCGGGGTTCCTCGGGCCGCCCAGCCGCCGCCGGATTTTTCAGGGTCGTAACGCTTGGGACTTTAGTCCCGATTCATATTCTATATCCTAGATGTGCTCGTATCCGCGGGGGGCCGCACATCGAGGAGACACACGTGAAGTTCGCACTGCCCACACCTGCCCGCACCCGTGCCGGACTGGCCGGTGCCGCCGCGGCCGGCGTCCTGGTCGCCCCGCTCGCGGTCCTCCCGCCCGGTCAGGCCGCCTCGGCCGACGTACCGTTCACCTGCGCCTTCGGCGCGAGCGAGTTCGGCTACGACGCCGCCACCGTGCTCACCGCCGCCCGCAACGCCCCCGGCGAGGTGGTCCTGTCCGCCCGGATGGACGACATGCCGAACACCGCGCCGGAGTTCCTCGACTTCCAGGACGTGACCTTCGTCGGCACCGTCGTCGCCAGCGTCGACGGCGAGGCCGCCACGCTGACCGGCAGCCGGAAGGGTGACTTCAAGGGCGGCGTCGACGTGCCGATGCCCCGGATGGCCGGCACGGCGACCGACGACGCCCGAACGGTCTCGGTCGAGATCGAGAGCCTCTCGATGGAGGTCGTCGACCTGGCGACGATCGGCTGCACCGCGGACGAGACGGTCACGCTCAGCGTGCCGGTGGCGGCGAAGACGACCAGCAAGACCAAGGCCACCTACAAGAAGAAGGCGACGATCGTCACCACGGTGAAGGCCGTCGTGGGGAAGCCCAAGGGCAAGGTCACCGTGGTCGTCAAGAAGGGCAAGAAGAAGGTCGCCTCCGAGAAGGTCGCGCTCAAGAAGGGCAAGGCCACGCTGGTCCTTCCGAAGAAGGCGGTCAAGAAGAAGGGCAAGTACGCGGTGAAGGCGACCTACCCGGGCGCCAAGTTCTTCAAGAAGTCGACCTCGAAGGCCACCTTCAAGGTCTCGTAGCCCGTCCGTCCCGCCCGACATGGAGGGGGCGGGGCCGGCGCAGGCATCGAGCGCGAGTCGGCACGAACTGACACGCATGGAGCGCGAGTCGGCAGAAACTTTCTGCCGACTCGCGCTCAGCTGTCTGGACCAGCGCGTCAGTTTGTGCCGACTCGCGCCCGTCAGAGGCCGTAGCGGGCCAGGACGTCGTGCTTCTCGGCGTAGCCGGGCGTCAGGAAGCGCCGGGTGATCCGGCCCGAGGTGAGCCACGCGATCGCGTCGCCGTTCTTCGTGCTGGCGAGCATCCGCTCGACCAGCACCGGCGCCACGTCGTCGACGTGGTCGCTGAGGATGTTCAGGATCCGGCGCTGGCCGCTGACCTGCTCGGGCGCGGTCGCCGCCTCGCGCAGCCAGCCCTCGGTGATGAGGATGCCGGGGCGCACCTGGCCGACGGTGACGCCGGTCCCGACGACCTCCTTGGCCAGCGCCCGCGTGAAGTGGTCCAGCCCGCGCTTGGTGGCGCCGTACACGCCCATGTTCGGGCGGACCTTGCCGTCGCTGCCGCCGCCGAGCATGTTGAAGATCCGGCCGTGGCCCTGCGCGGTCATGCCGCGCACCGCGACCTGGCTGCCGTAGATCGTGCCCAGCATGTTGGTGCAGACCATGGCCCGGACCGAGCCGACCGGGGTCTCGGCGATGGTCGCGGTGGTGTGCGCGACCCCGGCGTTGTTGACCCAGACGTCCACGCCGCCCAGCTCCGCGGCGGCCGCGGCCCACAGCCCGTCGACGGCCACGGCGTCGGTGACGTCGGTGGCCCGGCCGCGGACCTCGCCGCCCGGCAGGCCGGCCAGGGCCGCGACCGCCGCCTCGACCCGGGCGGCGTCGCGACCGGCCACCACGACGTGGTGTCCCAGCGTGTGGAACTCCCGGGCCAGGGCGAACCCGATGCCCTGGGTGCTGCCGGTGACGACGACGCGCTGCGGGGTGGTCATCGCTCGCGGGCTCACTGCGGTCGGGGCAGGTAGCGGCCGGTCGGCGCGCCGGTCGAGACGACGCCGTCGGCCATGATCCTCAGTCCCCGGAGGAAGGTGTCGGTCACCTTCGCCGTCAGCTTCGCGCCCTCGAACGGGGTGTACTCCTGGGTCGACTCCGACTCCTCGGCGCGGACGGTCCAGGCGTGGTCGACGTCGACCAGCGCGACGTCGGCGTCCAGGCCCACCCGGATCGCGCCCTTGCTGCCGCCGAGGCCGTAGCGCGCGGCCGGGTTGGTCGCGGTCAGCGCCGCGATCCGCCCGAACGAGAGGCCGCGCCTGCTGCCCTCGCTGACCATGCCGGCCAGCAGGTACTCGGCGCCGCCGAAGCCGGACTTGGCCAGGAAGACGTCCTCGCGGTCCTCGCCGAACTTCATCTCGTCCTTGCAGCACGCGTGGTCGCTGACCACCCAGTCGATCTTCCCGTCCAGCACGAAGGACCACAGCGCCTCCACGTCCTCGCGCGGGCGCAGCGGCGGGTTCACCTTGCCGCCGACGCCGTGCGCGGTGTCGCAGTCGGCGAGCAGGTGGCCGACGGTGACCTCGCGGCGGAAGTCGATGTGCGGGAAGGCGGCCGCCATCGTCAGTGCCGCCTCGACCGCCTTGCGGGAGGTGAGGTGGAGCAGGTTGATCGTCGGCAGCTGCGTCTCGTGCGCCAGGTAGGAGGCGATCGTGACGGCCAGGCCTTCCGAGTGCGGCGGCCGCGAGGCCGAGTACGCCGGCAGGCCGGTCAGCGTGCCGTCCTCCTCGACCATCTTCGTGTAGGCCGCCATGATCTCGGCGGTCTCGCAGTGCAGGGACAGCGAGATCCGGTCGGCCAGCTCCGGGTTCTCCTCGCGGGCGCGCTGGATCCCGCGCATGACGAACTCGAAGTGCGCGTAGTCGTACCGCTCGCCCTCGGGGGTCATCAGGAACGAGGACTGGTCGGCGCTGCGCCCGTGCAGGCCGTGGCTGCCGTAGAACATGAAGACCTTGAACGAGGTCACCCCGTGCTCGGTGACCAGCGACGGGATCTCCGCGATGTGCTGCTTGCTCATCGGCGCCAGGTGGAAGGCGTAGTCGACGAGCGCCCGGCCCTCGGTCAGCTCCAGCACCTCGGGGAAGAAGTCGGCGTAGGGGCCGCCCTTGTTGAGGTAGTACTGCCCGGTGCGCATGTAGGTCAGCGCGGTGGTGACGCCGCCCTGCGCGCACGCGCGGCTCTCGCTGGCCGCGTCCTCGGGCAGCGGGTTGTAGATGCCCCAGTGCTGGTGGCCGTCGACCACGCCGGGGAAGGCGACCTTGCCGCCGGCGTCGACGACCTCGGCGGCCGACGCCGGGTCGAGGCCGGGCTCCAGGGCCACGAACCGGCCGTCCTTGATGCCGATGTCGACCGGCTGCGGCTCGTCGTGGCCGTCCAGGACCACCGAGACGTTGGTGATGATCAGGTCGAGGTCGCTCACGGGTGCATCTCCTGCTCGTGGGTGGGCTGGTCGGTCGGCTGGGTGAAGCGGGCGAGGGGCGTCATCACCGAGGCGGCGGGCGTCGCCGCGCCGAGGTCGAGGACCGCGTCGCGCAGCGCGACCGCGATCGGGTCGGCGAGGCGGCCGGCGACGTTGTCGCGGAACTTGCGGCCCAGCTCCTCGGCGCTGAGCGGCCGGGCGGGCCCGCCGCGGTTGGTGAGCACCTCCTCGACCATCGTCCGGCCGTCGGTGGTGGCCACGGTGACGACCGCCGGGAACTGGTGCGGGTAGATCGCGTCGCAGCGCGGGTCGCCGACGACGCTCACCTTCGCCATCAGCGCCCGGCGCACCGGGTCGGTGGCCAGGGCGTCGGTGTAGTCGTCGAGCCCGACCGCGAGCCCGCCGCCACCGATCAGGCCGGCCGCGAAGGCGTACGGCCCGCTGAACTGGGCCTGGTACCCGGTCTCCGGCGCCTGCTTGACCGCCAGCGGCTCGCCGACGGTGCGGACGGTCGAGGAGGCGACGCCGACCGTGACGGCGGCGACCATGTCGGGCGTGAGCCCGCGGGCGGCCAGCGCGCGCCCGGCATCGACGGTGGTGTGGGTGAAGTGGTTGGCCGGGTAGGGCTTGAAGAAGATCCCCGGCACGGCCCAGTCCGCCCCCAGCCCGTCGGTGATCTCGGCGGGGAAGAACCGGCCGTGCAGCCACGCCTCGAAGAAGCCGAACCGGCCCTCCAGGACGCTCGGCGGCCCGGTGAACCCACGCCGCACCAGCTGGGCCGCGGTGACCGCGGACTGGGCGGCGATGCCGCAGTGCAGGCGCTTGACGGTGCCGCCGGTGCGGTTGGCCTCGATGATCCCCGAGGCCATCGACGCGGTCAGTCCGAGCGCGTGCAGGACGCCGGCGGCGTCCGCGCCGTAGAGGAGCGAGGTGGCGACCGCGCCGCCCATCGCGCCGGTGATCGAGGTGGCGTGCTGGCCGTGCTCGAAGAAGACCGAGTTGCCCAGCTCGGCGTCGTAGCCCGCCATGCCGAGCCGGACCGCGACCTCGAGACCGACCGCGACCGCGCGGACCAGCTGCTCGCCGTCGGCGCCCACGTGCTCGGCGGTCGCCAGCGCCGCCGGCACCACCGAGGCCGACGGGTGCAGCACGGACGGCAGGTGGGTGTCGTCGTAGTCGAGCGAGTGCGCCAGCACGCCGTTGGCGAGCGCCGCCTGCGCCGCGGTGACCCGCGTCGGCACGCCGACGATCGTCGCCTGGGCGTGGCCGCCCTGGTCGAGCACGTGGTCGACGATCATCGCGCTGGTCTCCAGGCGGTGGGCGGCGACGCAGAGCCCCAGCACGTCCAGGACCCGCTCGCGGACGCTGCCGGCCACCTCCGCCGGTACGCCGTCGCGGTAGGCGTCGACCGCGAAGTCGGCCAGCGCGGCGCCGAGGGTCGGGGCGGCGGTGCCCATCGGGGTCGTGACGGTCATCGAGTCACCTCGGTGGTTGAGGTGCGAGCGAAGCGAGCCCTGCCGGTGGTTGAGGTGCGAGCGAAGCGAGCCCTGCCGGTGGTTGAGGTGCGAGCGAAGCGAGCCCTGCCGGTGGTTGAGGTGCGAGCGAAGCGAGCCTCGAAACCACCACGCACGACGGTCATCGGCCGACCACCGCCAGCGGGCGCACGGGGGAGCCGGTGGCGCCGTAGAACTTCAGCGGCGACAGCAGCAGGAGGAACTCGTGGACGCCCGCGGCGGCCAGCGCCTCGAGGTCCATCGCCTCGACGATGTAGATGCCGCGCTCGACCAGCAGCACGCGGTGCGCGGGCAGCAGGCCGTGGCCCGCGCCGGGCGCCAGCCGCTCGTAGGCGATGGTGTCGGCGCCGGTGGCGTGGATGCCGTGGTCGGCCAGCCAGGTCGCGCCGGCCTCGCCGACGCCGGGGACGCCGGTGCTCAGGCCGCGGTAGGTGTCGCCGTCGCCGGCGTCGAAGTGCTGGCCCCAGCCGGAGCGGACCAGGGCCACGTCGCCCGGCCGGAGCTCGGTGCCCTGGCGCTCGGCGGTGGCGGTCAGGTCCGCGACGGTGATCTCCTGGCCGGCCTCCAGCCGGCCCACGCCCAGCGTCGCGGGCACGTCGAGGAGCACGCCGCGGCGCACCATCGGCTCGATCGTGTGCGCGCCGAGCTCGGCGTACCGGCCGCCCTCGAGCGCGGCGTCGGCGTCCAGGCCGCCGTACAGCCTGCCGTCCTGGGAGACGTGCGACAGCGCGTCGATGTGGGTGCCGACGTGGGTGCCCATGCTGATCATGTCGTTGGCGGCCGAGCCGCCGTCGGCGCGGACCATGTCGCCGTGGCGCCGCGGCAGCGCGTGCCAGTACGCCGGGTGGTTGGGCGACTGCGGCATCCCGACGGTCAGGGTGCGGCCGAGGTCGAAGACCGTCAGGCCCTGCGCGACGGCGTCGAGCAGCGCCGCGGTGGTGCTGGTGGCGGGGGAGAGGTCGAGGTCGGTCATCCGGCTTCCTGGTCGGCGGGGCGGGGTCGGTTCAGGCGATCGCGCCGTCGGCGCGGAGCTGGGCGATGTCGTCGGGGTCGATGCCGAGCGCGGCGAGGACGCCGTCGGTGTCGGCGCCGCGGTCGCGACCCGGGAACCGGATCGCGCCGGGCGTCTCGGACATCCGCCACATCACGTTGTGCTGCAGCACGGGGCCGAGGTCGTCGTCGGCCACCTCGACCAGCAGCTCGGCCTCACGCACGTGCGGGTCCTCGACGATGTCGCGGGCGTCGTAGATCGGGGCGATCGCCGCGCCGGCCTCGGTGAACGCGTCGACGACCTTCTCCCGCGTGCGGGCCTCGATCCAGCCGCCGACCATCGCGTCGAGCTCGTCGGCGTGCTCGGCCCGGCTGTGCCCGGCGGCGAACCACGGCTCGTCGATCACCTCGGGGTGGCCGACCAGGCGCATCACGCGCTCGGCGATCGCCTGGGCGCTGGTGGAGATCGCCACCCAGTGGCCGTCGGCGGTGCGGTAGGCGTTGCGCGGGGCGTTGTTGGTGGAGCGGTTGCCGTGGCGGGTGCCGACCGCGCCGGTCTGCTGGTAGACGCTGGGCCCGGGGCCGACCGCGGTCATGATCGGGCTGAGCAGGTCGAGGTCGATCACCTGCCCGCGGCCGGTCCGCTCGCGGGAGTAGAGGGCCATCGAGACCGCTGAGGAGGCCGCGATGCCCGCGATGGAGTCGGCCAGCCCGAAGGCCGGCAGCGTCGGCGGTCCGTCGGGCTGGCCGGTCAGGTGGGCGAAGCCGCTCATCGACTCCGCGAGGGTGCCGAACCCGGCGCGCGACGCGTAGGGGCCGGTCTGGCCGAAGCCGGTGACGCGGACCAGGATCAGCCGCGGGTTGAGCGCGTGCAGCACGTCGGGGCCGAGGCCCCACCGCTCGAGGGTGCCGGGGCGGAAGTTCTCGACGACCACGTCGGCCTGGGCGGCGAGCGCCTTGAAGATGTCGGCGCCGTCGGGGTGGGAGAGGCTGAGCCCGATCGTGTGCTTGTTGCGGGCGATCTCCTTCCACCAGATCGGCACGCCGTCCTTGCTGGGGCCGTGCCCGCGCATCCCGTCCCCGGCGGTCGGGTGCTCGACCTTGATCACCTCGGCGCCGAAGTCGCCGAGGACCTGGCAGGCGAGCGGCCCGGCGAGGATCGTCGACGCGTCGATCACGCGAATGCCGGTCAGCGGGCCCTGGGTCATCGTCGTCCTATCGGTCGGCCGGTCAGGCAGAACGACTGGATCATATATCATCTACGGGTCGTCGGAGGCGGATGTCACCCCGGCCGTCGGGCCCGGATCGGGTGGGGTGCTCAGCCCTCCGCGGCGGGCGACAGGGTCAGCTCCACCATCGGCAGCGAGGTCACGGGCTCGCCGGTGACCCGCTCGATCGCGGCCCTGAGCCGGCGCCACGCCGTCGGGTGGGCCGCCTGGTAGCCGGCGAGGACGGCGCGGGACTCCTCCTCGTCGAGCAGCCGGGCGTGCGCGGGGACCTCGACCTGCCGCCCGAGGCTCACCCGGCACGTCGGGTCCGCGGACAGGTTCCGGTACCACTGGGAGCCCTCCCCGAACCCGCTGGCCACGACGATGGTCGTCGCCGACGGGCGGGCGACGACCTCGAGGCAGACGTACCGCGGCAGCCCCGAGGTGCGGCCCCGGTGCTCCAGCATCAGCACGCGGTCTCCCATCAGCCGGCCCAGGCGGTGGCGGTAGAGCCAGATCGGCGCCCTCGCCACGCTCCGCGTGCTCAGCGCCCAGGCGCCCACCCGGCTGGTCAGGGAGTCCATGCCCGCCAGTCTCCTAGGCGGCGACGGGTACGGCCAACAGCCGCTCGCACTCCGCGATCAGCCGCGCCCGCAGCGGCGCGGCGCGCTCGGTGAACGCGCGCTGCGCGTCGACGTACTCGCGCTTGCCTTCCGGCGTCTCGATCCGGATCGGGTCGAAGCCCAGTGCCGCGATGTCGTACGGCGCCGCCCGCATGTCCATCACCCGGATCTCCCAGGCCAGCTCGAAGCAGTCGGCGACCAGGTCGGAGGAGACCAGCGGGGAGAGCCGGAAGGCGTGCTTGTAGAGATCCATCCCGGCGTGCAGGCAGCCGGGCTGCTCGAACGCGTCGCGGTCGTCGCGGCCGGGGGAGAGGGCGTTGAGCGGCCGTGCGGGGGCGGTGAAGAAGCGGTAGGCGTCGAAGTGGGAGCAGGCGATCCGGTGCCCCTCGACGACCTCGTCGGTGCCGGCCGAGCCCAGGCGCAGCGGCCACGCGTTGTGCCGCAGCTCGTCCTGGGTCTGCCGGTAGACCATCGCCCACTCGTGGAGGCCGAAGCAGCCCAGGTGCGCGGGGCGGGCCGCGGTGGCCCGCAACAGCCGGTGCAGGGTGGTGAGCAGGACCTGCTGCGAGGCGAGGTGCGCCTCTGAGACCGCGGCGGTGGTTTCGAGGCTCGGCGCCGGGGCGCCTCGCACCTCAACCACCGGGCCGTCGGTGGTTGAGGTGCGAGCGAAGCGAGCCTCGAAACCACTCGCGCTCAGCACCTCGTAGCCCTTCAGCCCGGCGTGCTCCTCGGCGCCGGCCAGCGCCACGCCGTACCCCGGGTGCCAGCGGCGCAGCTGCGCCGGGCGGTAGGAGTAGTAGGTGAAGAGGAAGTCGAAGACCGGGTGCTTGGTCCGCGCCTCGCGGCGGGCGAGGTGGGGCGCGGTGTAGCGGTCGATGCGCTCCGCGTGTGACGCGGCCCGCTCCCGCCACTGAGCCCGCTCCAGCACCTCCACAGCGCCCCAGGGTAGGCCGATAGGCTCGCCGGGTGCGCATCGCCAGATTCACCACAGGGGAAGAGCCCGGCTTCGGGATCGTGACCGGGGACCTCGACGAGTTCGGCCAGCTGGGCGACGACGCCCGGATCGTGGCGCTGGCGGGCGACCCGCTCTACGTCGGCATCAAGCTGCTCGAGCAGGAGTACCGCCTCGACCAGGTGCGGCTGCTGGCCCCGGTGCTGCCCCGCAGCAAGGTGGTGGGCATCGGCCGCAACTACGCCGCGCACGCCGCCGAGATGGGCAACGAGGTACCCGAGGAGCCGCTCTTCTTCCTCAAGCCCAACACCAGCGTGGTCGGCCCGGGTGACGCCATCTACTACCCGCGGCAGTCGCAGAACGTGCACTACGAGGGAGAGCTGGCGGTGGTGATCGGCCGGATCTGCCGCGACGTTCCGGCGGAGAACGCGACCGACGTCATCTACGGCTACACGATCGCCAACGACGTCACGGCGCGCGACCTGCAGCGCTCCGACGTGCAGTTCACCCGGGCCAAGGGGTTCGACTCCTTCTGCCCGCTCGGGCCCTGGATCGAGACCGACCTGGACCCGAACGACTTCTCCGAGGGGCGCAAGGTCCAGACCTACCTCAACGGCGACCTGGTGCAGGACGGCACCACCGCCGACATGGTTCACGACATCCCGTCCCTGATCGCCCACGTCTCCAGCGTCATGACGCTGCTGCCGGGCGACGTGATCCTCACCGGCACCCCCGAGGGTGTCGGACCCATGAACATCGACGACGAGGTCGAGGTCACCGTCGAAGGCCTCGGCTCCCTCACGAACAAGGTGGAAGCACGAGCATGAGCACCAGCACCAGCACTCCCGGCGACACCCGCCCGGTCCGGGTCCGGATGGCCCCCTCGCCGACCGGCAGCCCGCACGTCGGCCTCGTCCGCACCGCCCTGTTCAACTGGGCCTTCGCGCGCCACCACGGCGGCACCTTCGTCTTCCGGATCGAGGACACCGACAAGGAGCGCAGCACCGACGAGTCGCTCTCCTCGATCATCGACCTGATGCGCTGGCTCGGGCTGGACTGGGACGAGGGCCCGGAGGTCGGCGGCCCGCACGCGCCGTACCAGCAGAGCGAGCGCTCCGACCTGTACGCCGACGCGCTGGCCCGGCTCAAGGAGAGCAGCCACACCTACGAGTGCTACTGCACCAACGAGGAGGCCGCGGCCCGCCGCAAGGCCGCCGGATCCAAGGTGCAGGGGTACGACGGCTTCTGCCGCGAGCTGAGCGCCGAGCAGGTCGCGGCGTTCGAGGCCGAGGGCCGCAAGCCGGTCGTCCGGTTCCGGATGCCCGACGGGTCGATCACCTGGAACGACCTGGTCCGCGGCGAGGTCACCTTCGAGACCGAGTTCGTGCCGGACTACGCGCTCTGCCGCGCCAACGGCGACCCGCTCTACACGCTGGTCAACCCGGTCGACGACGCGCTGATGGAGATCACGCACGTGCTGCGCGGCGAGGACCTGCTCTCCTCCACCCCGCGCCAGATCGCCCTCTACGAGGCCCTCAAGGAGGTCGGGATCACCGACTCGACCCCCGAGTTCGGCCACCTGCCCTACGTGATGGGCGAGGGCAACAAGAAGCTCTCCAAGCGCGACCCCGAGGCGCACGCGCTGGCCTACCGCGAGCAGGGCTTCCTGCCCGAGGGCCTGCTCAACTACCTGGCCCTGCTGGGCTGGGCGATCGCCGCGGACCGCGACGTGTTCAGCCTGGAGGAGATGGTCGCCGCCTTCGAGATCGGCGACGTCAACCCGAACCCGGCGCGGTTCGACCTGAAGAAGGCCGACGCGATCAACACCGCGCAGATGCGGCTGCTCTCGGTGGAGGAGATCACCCACCGGGCGCTGCCGTTCCTCAAGCGCGACGGCGTCGTCTCCGACCCCGTCAGCGACGCCGACGCCCAGCTGCTGGAGCTGGCGATGCCGCTGGTGGCCGAGCGCGTCAACAAGCTGGCCGAGGTCAGCACGATGCTCGGGTTCCTCTTTGTCGACGAGGACGAGTTCGCCCTCGACGAGGCCGACGCCGCCAAGCTGCTCGACGAGAAGGGCCGCGAGGTCGTCGCCGCCGCGGTCGCCGCGCTCGAAGGGCTGGAGTCGTGGTCCACCGCCGCGATCCAGGAGGCGCTGCAGCAGGCGCTGGTCGAGGACCTCGGCCTCAAGCCGCGGGTCGCCTTCGGCCCGGTCCGCGTCGCCGCCACCGGCCGCCGCGTCTCGCCGCCGCTCTTCGAGTCCCTCGAGCTGCTGGGCCGCGAGCGCAGCCTCGGCCGGCTGCGCCGTGCCGTCGGCTGATCCCCGGCCGGGCGGCCTGCGCTACCACCAGCTGCTGGAGCGCGGGGCCCGCGGGATCTGGCGCACCCCCGTCGGGGTGGTCGTGCTGGTGGTGCTGGTCTTCGGTGGCCAGTTCCTCCTCGTCAACGTCGTCGCGGTCGCCCTCGTGCTGGGCGGCGTCGACGTGGACCGGATCACCGACCTGCTCATGGGCGACCCGGCCACGCCGCTGTTCCTGGCGGTGGTCAACGCCGGCTGGGCGATGGCGATCCCGTCGGTGTGGCTCGTCGTCTGGCTCATCCACCGGCGCCGGCCCGGGTGGGCGGCATCCGTGGCCGGGCGGATCCGGTGGGGATGGCTGGGCGCCTGCTTCGCGGCCGCCGTCGTGGCGCTCGTCGCCACCATCGTGGTCTCGGCGCTGCTGCCGGCGCAGGGCGACGCCTCGATCGAGACCACCGGCGCCCTGAACGACTGGACCGCGCAGACCCGGGACTTCGTGCTGGTCGTGGTGCTGCTCACCCCGCTGCAGGCGGCGGGGGAGGAGTACGCGTTCCGCGGCTACCTCACCCAGGCGGTGGGCCGTCTCGGCGACCGGTGGGGCGACCGGGTCGGGATCACGCTGGCCGTCGTCGTACCGGCCCTCCTGTTCGCGCTGGCCCACGGGCTCGGCCAGGACCTGCCGATCTTCTTCGACCGGTTCGCCTTCGGCGTCGTCGCCGGCGTGCTGACGATCCTCACCGGCGGCCTCGAGGCGGGCATCGCGATGCACGTGCTCAACAACTTCCTGGCGTTCGCGGTGGCGCTCGCGTTCGGGGACATGACCGAGGCGCTGACGCCGACCGACGGCTCGTGGTGGGGCATCCCGGTCACGCTCACCCAGGCGCTGACCTACCTGGCCGGGTGCCTCTTCCTGGCCCGGCTGATGGGGGTGCGGGACCGCGATGGCGGGGCCGTTTTGGAGGCCCAGCGCGCCCGCGTGTAGTGTTTCCCGTCGTTGGCCAGGCCACCGGAAACGGGGGTCGGGCCCGCTCGCCGGAGAGCAATCTCCAGTGGGTTGATGGTCTATGGTGTAATTGGCAGCACGACTGGTTCTGGTCCAGTTAGTCTAGGTTCGAGTCCTAGTAGACCAGCTGAAGAAGAAGCCGGGCAGACGCCCGGCTTCCTCTGTTTTTCGGCCGCTCCGGGCGGGCGCTTCGCGCCGGTCCGGGTTACCCCACATGGGTGGCGACGCCGGGCCGGCGCGCTGCCAGCCTGCGGTGATGGTCACCGCGCCCCTGGAGCATCCGCACCCCGGCTCCGGTACGACGCGCGCCACCGTCGAGGTCGGCGCGATGGCGCTGGCCGTGGTCGTCGGGGCGATCTGCGTCGAGCGCTGCGGGCTCTTCTTCGGCTCGTTCTTCGCGGTCACCGCCGCACTCGCCGCCGTGCTGCTGCGCCGCGGCACGGACGGGATGGTGGCGCTGGTCAACGCGCTGCCCCTGCTGGTGGTCGCCTGGGGCCTCCTCGGCGCCGGCCTCCTCGTGGCCGTCGACCTCGGGCTCCGGTGACGTCTGGGCGGATGGGGGACGCACGTCACAGCCGCGGAGTTCACCCCGATTTGGCCCTCCCGCGGCGGGTCCCCTAATGTTCTACATGTCGCCGCGAGGGAAACCGAGCGGAGGACGCAGATAAGCCCCCGTTGTGTAGCGGCCTAGCACGCCGCCCTCTCAAGGCGGTAGCGCCGGTTCGAATCCGGTCGGGGGTACATCACCTGGAACGGGCCTGATCAGCGGAAACGCTGATCGGGCCCGTTTCTGCTTTTCCGGGCTTGTCCGTGCAGCAGTCCGGTCTTCTCCGGCGAGTCGCCGGACGAGTCCGTTCGGGCTACGGCCTCGTGAACACGTCGTGGTCGCCGACGCGGCGCCACCGGCATCGCAGCTCGCCGTCGATGGTGACGAGCTCGAAGGTGGCGGGGCCGTCGGAGCTGGCGAAGGACCAGGTCATCTCGAGCACACCGTCGGCGCCCTGGACGGACTTCACGCGCAGCGCTGCGGGCCAGGGAGTGGCAGGGTCGGCGGCGTAGGCATTGCAGGCGGGTGCGAGCCTCTCGCGGACGACCTGCTTGAACGTGGCGAGTTGTTCGCGCTTGAGGCGCCGGATGTCGCTGTCGAATGCCGACGTCGTCTCGAACTTCACTCGGCAGCGACGTCGTCGACGTGGGCCAGGAAGTCGTCGACATCGTCATGGGCTTCGACCTCGCCGGCGGCGACGTGGGCGTCGACCTCGCGCTCGCGCTCCTGCCAGTGCTGGGTCCAGAACCAGGCCTGATCGGCGGGGACGGGGAGGGCGGCGCGGAGCTCGAGGACGCCGTCCTCGCGCTCGGTGATCTCGAGCTGCGCGCCTGGCTCATCGAGGTGCATCCGCTCCCGTAGCTCGGCGGGCAGGGCGACGACGCCTCGCCGCTGGAGGCTCACACAGCCGTGGAACCGCTGCTTCGTGCCCATGGCTCCATAGTGCCGCGCCTTGCGGTTTCGCCGTAATGCCGCAATGTTGCGAACCGACGAAGCGGCACGCACTGGCCGGCCGCTGAGGGCTTCGAGAACCGGGCCAGGGGCCAGGAAGTGTGTCGCGTCAGCGGACACACCATCTGGCGTATGGCCCCGTCTGGCCCAGGTTGAGACGCTGAGGGACCAGCCGCCGACCGAGGTCGATCCCGTGAACGTTCCCCCGCGCCGCATCTCCCGCCGCCACCTCACCGCCATCCTGGTCCCGCTGCTGGTCGCCCTGGTGACCGCGGGCGGCCCGCTCCCGCTGCCGGCCGCACCGGCCGGAGCCTCGCCCGGTACCGCCGCCGCCCCCCGCGCCGCCGCTCCGGGCGCCGTCGTCGCGAGGCGCGCGGTCGCACGGCCCGTGGTCACCTCGGTCAAGACCTCCCAGGGGCCCGTGTCCGGCGGGGTCAAGGTCACGATCCGGGGCAAGCGGTTCAAGCGGGTCACGGCGGTCCTGTTCGGCGGCAACAAGGCAAGCAAGGTCAAGGTGCTCGGCCGGACGAAGCTGACCGCGATCAGCCCCCGCCACGCGCCGGGCAAGGTCCAGGTCAAGGTCCGGGTCCGTGGCGGCACGACCAGCAGGAGCCGCCCCTCGGCGGCGTACAGGTACGTCTACGCCAAGCCGGCCCTGGCCGGCGCGGCCCACTCCATCGCCCTGCGCCGCGACGGGACCGTCCTCACCTGGGGCAGCGACCTCTACGACCAGCTCGGCACCACCGCCGACAACGACGACGTGCTGAGTCCGGAGAAGCGCGGCTCGCTCCGCGGCGCCCGGGCGATCGCGGCGGGTTTCGGCCGCACCCTGGTCGTGCACTGGGACGGCCGGGTCCAGGCCCTGGGCTGGGACGTCGACGGCGCCCTCGGCAACGACGACCCCACCCCGGCGGGGAAGCCCCGCTGGGTCAGGGGGATGACCAGCGCCCGGGCCGTCGCCAGCGGGTACGCCTTCTCGATGGCCCTGCGTAAGGACGGCACCGTCTGGACCTGGGGGAACAACGACTTCGGCCAGCTGGGCGACGGCACCGAGGCGGAGCGGCACCGCGCTGGCATCGTGCCCGGCCTGACCGAGGTCGTCGCGATCTCGGCGGGCAACTCCTTCGCGATGGCCCTGCGCAAGGACGGCACCGTCTGGACCTGGGGCGACGGGATCAACGGTCAACTCGGCGACGGCACCGCCGGCGTGGGCACCGAGCGGCACGAGCCCGCCCGGGTGGACGGGCTGGCCGACGTGGTGGCGATCTCGGCCGGACAGAGCGTCGCGCTCGCGGTGCTGGAGGACGGCACGCTCTGGTCCTGGGGCGGCATCCCGCACGGGCAGATCTCCCCGGCCCTGACCCCGGTGCGGATCCCGGGCGTCGAGGACGTGGTGGCGGTCAGCGCGGGGGAGAGCTTCTGGACCGCGGTGCTGGAGGACGGCTCGGTGTGGGGCTGGGGCGACGACACCTTCGGCCAGCGTGGCGACGGCGAGGGGACCTACTCCGACCCGCCGACCGCCGCCCTGGTCATCCCCGCCGCCAGCCGGGTCCTCTCCACCGGGGCGATGCGGGCGCACGTGCTGGGGATGGACCGGGACGGCGTCACCTGGGCGTGGGGGGCCAACTACGACGGTCGGCTCGGCCTCGGACACGACGACGCGCACGGCTTCGTGCCCGAGGCGATCCCCGGGCTCGCCCTGCGCTGACCTGGGGCTCCCGGCTCGGGGGCCCGATGGCCGCCTTGTGGACCCGACCCGCCGGTAGCATCCGCGGCCCCCAGACTCGGTGCATGCGCCAGCTGAGTGCCTTCGACAGCCAGTTCCTGCAGATCGAGTCCGCCACCACGCTGGGCCACATCGGCACGCTGATCACGCTCGATCCCCGGGAGGTCCCCGACTGGGGGATCGGCCGGGTGCGTTCGCTGCTCGCGGAGCGGATCCACCTGGCCCCGGTGTTCCGGCAGCGCCTTGTGCAGGTGCCGTTCCGGCTGACCAGGCCGTACTGGGTGCACGACCCCGCCTTCGACCTGGCCAACCACGTCCGCGAGGTCGGGCTGCCGGCCGAGGGCACCGACGCGCAGCTGGGCGACCTGGTCGCGTTCCTGCACAGCCTCCCGCTCGACCGCTCGCGGCCGCTGTGGGAGGCCTGGGTGATCAGCGGGCTGGCCGGCGGCGGCGCGGCGATCTACACCAAGGTGCACCACTCGGCCGTCGACGGGCTCTCCGGCGCCGAGGTGCTCGCGGCGGTGCTCGACCTCACCCGGGAGCCGCGCGTCGTCGAGCCCGAGGCGCACGGACTCATCCCGCTGCCCGTGCCGAGCCCGCCCGCCCTCGTCGGCCGCGCGGCGAAGGCACTGCTGCGAGCACCCGCGGCGGTGACCGGTGCGACGACCAAGCTCGTCCGCCACCTCGACCAGGTGCCCGGCGCGGCACTGATCCCCACCGCCCGGGTCGTGAGCCGGTCCGCGGACCTGACGGTGCGGGCCTTCGGGGCGCCGGCGCGGGCGCGCACGCCGCGGCTGCTCCGCGCGCCGGACACCCCGCTCAACCGGCCGATCTCCTCCCGCCGCAGCTTCGCCTACGGCTCGCTGGCGCTGGGCGACGTCCGGCGGGTCCGGCGCTTCTCCGGCGGCACGACCAACGACGTGGTGATGGCCCTGTGCGCCAGCGCCCTGCGGCGCTGGCTGCTGGCCCACGACGGCCTCCCCGAGACCCCGCTCGTCGCCGCGGTCCCCGTCTCGACGCGCGCACGGGGGCGCAAGGGGGAGGGCAACGAGATCGCGGTGATGCTCGCCGCCCTGCCCACCCAGGTCGCCGACCCCGTGGAGCGCCTGCGCGGCACCCGCGAGGAGATGAGCCGCGCCAAGGACGACTTCGACGCCTCGCCCGTGGGGCTGCTCCACGACCTGGCCGTGCTCGTGCCGCCGGTGCTGAACGGGTCGGCGGTCAACGCGCTGATGCGGCTCGCGGCGATCCCCGGGGTGCCGTTCAACGTGATGGTGAGCAACGTCCCCGGCCCGCCCCGCGAGCTGTTCGTGGCGGGCGCCCCGGTGACGGGGATGTACCCCGCGTCGGTGATCACCGACCTCACCGGCGCGCTCAACATCACGCTGTTCTCCTACCGCGGCTCGCTGGACTTCGGGCTGATCGCCGACCCGACCGTGGTCCCGGACGTGTGGAGCCTGATCGAGTACCTGCACGAGGCCCTGGCGGAGCTGCTCGAGGCCATCGACGCGCACCAGGAGGCCGCCGCGGACCCCGGCCCGGGCACCTCGTCGTCCGCGCCCTGAGCAGCCTCCCGCCGACCGCTCCGTCACCCCGCGTCGGGGGTCGGACCCGGTACGACGGGGACGCTGACCCGGGCGCGCGCGCCACCGGACGGCGCGCGCTCCAGGTGCAGCGTGCCGTCGGCCCGCTCGACCGTGCGCCGCGTGATGTCGAGGCCGAGGCCGGTCGACGCGCCCGCGCTGACGCCCCGGCGTACCGTCGCGTCCGCGGGGAACCCCGGGCCCTCGTCGTCGACGACGACCTCGACCAGGTCCACCGCCGCGTCGGCGACGCCGACCCGGACCGGGGTGCCGGGCGGCGTGTGGTGCAGGGCGTTGGAGACGAGGGCATCGATCACGGCCTCGAGGTCCTCCGACGCGACGGCCACCCAGCGCGGTCCCGACGGTGCGACCGACGCGGAGAAGCCGCGGCCGCCGTCGCGCGCCACCTCGCCCCAGTCCGCCAGCCGGTCGGCGACGACCGAGCAGAGCTCGCTGGCCGCGTCGGCCGGGGCGGTGGCCCGGCGCATGTCCTCGATGACGTCGGTCAGCGTGCGCTCCAGCCGGTCGACCCGCTGCGCGAGCCGCCGCGCCTCGGGGGAGTCCGGGAGCGCCTCGACCTCCAGGTGCAGCGCGGTGACGGGGGTGCGCAGCCGGTGCGCCAGGTCCGCGCCGGACTCCCGCTCGCGGGCGAGCAGGCCGTCCACCTGGTCGGCCAGCCGGTTCAGGGTGGCCGCCAGCTCGCGGAGCTCGGGAGGCCCGTCGGGCGTCGCGCGGGCGGCGAGGTCTCCGCCGCCGAGCCGCCGGGCGGTCGCGGTCAGCCGGACGGTCGGGGAGGCGATGGAGCGCGCCGCCAGCACGCCGGTCGCGGCGCCGACCAGGACCGCGAAGCCGGTGCTGAGCGCGAGCACGATCAGGATCCGCCGGGGCGTGGAGGCGGTCGCGTCGTCGGCGGCCTCCACCCGGATCACCCGCGTCGCCGACCCACCCGTGGGTACGTCGCCGGTGGGAACGTCGACCGTGATGAGGTCGCCCCGGGTGGTGACCACCCGCTCGCCGCCGAGCGCCCGCTCGACCTGCCGGTCGGGAGCGGCGTCGGTGCCGACCGCCGTACCGTCGCGCCAGAAGACGGCGACGCTGACGCCCTGGTGCGCCTCCTCGAACCGGCCGACCGCGGCCCGGACCTCCGCCGGGGTGGCGTCGGCGTCGACCGCGCTGTCGAACGTGGTGGCGGTGATGACCAGGTCCTGGACCGCAGCGTCGTGGCGCACGGTGCGCAGGAGCAGCAGCAACGGCACCAGGAAGACGAGCACCACCGCGACCGTGGTCAGGGCCATGATCGCCCCGAGCCGCCGCCTCACGGCTCCGCGGGGCGGACGAGCTTCACGCCCACGCCCCGGATCACGTGGATGTACCGCGGCTCGGCGCTCGTCTCGCCGAGCCGGCGGCGCAGCGCCGACACGTGGACGTCGATGGTCGAGTCGGTCGGCGAGACGGGGTGGTCCCAGACCTGCTGGGCGATGGTGCGGCGGGAGACCACCTCGCCGGGGCGGGAGGCGAGCAGGCGCAGCAGCGCGAACTCCTTGGGGCGCAGCTCGATCCGGACCCCGTCCAGCTCGACCTCGTGGGCCGCCGGGTCGACGACGAGCCCGCCGACGTGGATGACCGGGTCGCGATCGGGGCGCTCCCGCCGCAGCAGGGCGTGGATGCGGGCGTCGAGGTGGCGCCCCGAGAACGGCTTGACCACGTAGTCGTCCGCGCCGCCCTCCAGCGCCCGGACGATGGTCGGCTCGTCGTCCCGGGCGGTGGCCACGATGAGCGGCAGGTCGCTGAAGCCGCGGATCATCCGGATCACGTCCAGCCCGTCCAGGTCGGGCAGACCGAGGTCGAGGACCGCCACGTCGGGCGGCTCGTCGACCAGCCTCGCCAGCGCCTCGGAGGCCCGGTGCGCGACGGAGACGAAGCGGCCGCGCTGCCGGAGCACCTGGGCCAGGGAGGCGGCGATCTCCTCGTCGTCCTCGATCAGCAGCACGTGTGTCACGTCGGACCCCTACCGGTGGCGCGGACCGCCCGGGTGGAGCGGCACGCAGCGACGGGCGGACTCGACTCCGATGCTAGTCGAGCCCGCCCGCGCCGGACCGAGGGTCGTCCCCGTCCCCTCCTCGGTCCTGCCCCCGTTCCCCCAGGTCAGGTGTCAGGCGTCGGGGAAGGCGGCCTTCCGGACCTGCTGCTGGCCGAAGTCCGCGGCCCAGCCGCCGTCGTTGTTCTGGGCGTCCCGGAGCAGCAGCCGGGAGTGGGCGTCGTACCGGTCCATCCAGCGCTGGCTGTGAGCGCGGGCCTCCGAGCGCCAGTAGTCGTACTGCATCTTGTACCAGGCGTCGGCCTCCTTCTCGCTCTCCTTGTTCGTCTTCCAGCCGCCCCACGGCGTCCAGTCCTGACGCACCGCGCGGTCCTTCTTGGTGATGTTGATGGTCCGCTCGCGGTAGTCGTTGCCGCGGATCTCACCGATGTTCGCCCGCAGCTCGTAGCTGATGTAGCGGGTGAGCGCGCCCCCGGAGGTCTGCTTGTGGTTGTGGAAGGAGTCGTGGAAGACGTACGACGTCGGGATGTTCCGGTCCTCCAGGTACTTCTGCAGGGTCACCCCGCCGTGCTTGGCCGGGTCGTACCCGTTCGCCATGCCCCGCAGCGCCGGCTCGAGGATGTTCCGGCCCAGGCCGTTGTGGCGGGACCAGCCGTTGCCCTGCACCTGCTGGGTGCTCCAGGCCGAGAGCATCCGCTCCCCGTTCCTGGGCTGGACGACCGGCTCGCCGGTGGGCGGGGTGACGTCCGGGGTCACGCCGGAGGCGTAGAGGCTCATCGTGGCGGCGATGGCGTCGGTGGTGAGCCGGTTGCGGGTGACCGTGACGGTGCCGTCGTGGTCCCACCCGGTCAGCAGGTCGATCGCGGCCAGGCCCTGGGCGTACGACGCCCGGTAGCCGTCGCGGACCTCGTCGATCTGGTCGTAGTAGTCCCAGTCGAAGTCGGTGACCGTCGAGGCGTCGGCCGCCTTCATCATCAGCGGGATCGTGCCGGTGACCGGGTTGGAGGCGAGGAAGTCCAGCTCGCCCATCGAGGTGTTCACGACCAGGGCCATGTCGGAGACGTTCTTCTCCGACGGTGTGAGGTCGTTCTCCACCCAGTCGGCGACCGACCGCGCGGCGGTGTCGATGCGGCTCGCGGCGATCCCCGCCTGGGTGTAGGAGTTGTAGAAGTTCGCCTTGTCCTGTCCGTGCAGCACCTCGTGCATCAGCTGCAGGATCCGGGTCACGTCGGCCTGCAGGGCGGAGATCGAGGTGCCGAGCTGGCGCAGCGCGTCGGTGAGGTCGGCGCCCGAGCCCAGCCCCAGGCCGGCGATCACCTCGTCGAAGGCCCAGCCGGTCCCCGAGGAGAACGCCTCGCTCAGCAGCCGGCCGCCGAACTCCTTCGCCAGGGTGGTCGGCCCGGCGTTCTCTGCGGCCGCGGTCGGGGCGGGGTCGGCGAGCATCCCGTCGGCGCGGAGCCGGTCCAGCGCCGCCTCCACCCGCCTCTCGTGCTTCTCCCGGTCCTCGGCGGAGTAGGCGGCGCTCGCGGCCGGCGGCTCGGTGGCGGCGACCGCCGCCCCCAGGTCGACGGCCGAGAGGGCGAGCGGCGTGCTGATCAGCAGGACCGCCGCGCGCAGCGTGGTGCGCCTGAGCGGGGACCGGCCGGGCGTCCGGGTGGGGCCGGTCGGGGTGTCGTGCTCGGTCGGGTGGATGGTGCTCATCGCGTCCTCTCGGTGGTGAGGCCCCGGGCTGGGATCGCCTCTGATTCCACTGTCGAGGAGCGCCGCTGAGCGCGACCTGCGGCGAACCTGAACTCTTCCTCAACCGCCCGGCGACGACCGGGCCCGCTGGGCCTACGCCGAGGCCGGCAGCGTGTTCAGCGCCGCGACCAGTCCGGCCTCGGACATCTCCGCCTCCTCCGCCTCCCGCACGACCCGCCCGCCGCGCATCAGCAGCACCCGGTCGCACAGCTCGGCGAGCTCCAGCATGTCGGTGGAGCAGATCAGCACGGCGCAGCCGCGACCGGCCAGGCGGCGCACGATCGCGTGCAGCTCGGCGCGCGCACCGACGTCGACGCCGCGGGTCGGGTCGTCGAGCAGGAAGAGGCTCGGCTCGAGCTGCAGCCACTTGGCGAGGACGACCTTCTGCTGGTTGCCGCCGGAGAGCGCCGACACCCGGGTGTCGACGTACCCGTTGATGTGGAGCTCCTCGACCCAGCGCTGCGCGGTGTCGCGGAGCCGCTGCGTGCGCAGGACGGCCGGACCCTGGCCGTTGGTCAGTGCCTGCGCGGCGGTGATGTTCTCCCAGACGGTCTGGTCGAGCATCAGGCCCAGGCGCTTGCGGTCGCTGGGGATCAGCGCCATGCCCTGCCCGATGGCGGCCGCGGTGCTCCGCGGCAGCCGCGTCGACCCCGAGGGGAGCCGGACGTCGCCGCGGGCCCGGCGCCGGCGCCCCCACAGGGTGTCGAGCACGACCGGGGGGCCGTCGCCCTCGAACCCGGCGAGCCCGACGATCTCGCCGACGCCCACGTCGAACGAGACGCCGGCGATCTCGTCGCCGACGGTCAGGTCCCGCACTCGGAGCGCCGTCCGGCGGTCGGCGCGTGCGGGGCCCGCGCGTCCCTCGGCCTGGGGCACCTCCTCCACCCCGAGCATGGCGTGCACCATGTCGCTGACGGTGAGCCGGGCCGCGGGCTCGTCGGTCAGGGCGTTGCGCCCGTCGCGCAGCACCGTGACGCGGTCCGCCACCGACGCCACCTCCTGGAGGAAGTGGGACACGTAGAGCACCGCGACGCCGACGTCGCGGATCCGGCGTACGACGTCCAGCAGCCGCCCGGTCGTCGCCACGTTCAGCGCCGAGGTCGGCTCGTCGAGGATCAGCACGCGGGGCTCGGGGATCAGCGCGCGGGTGATCTCGACCAGCTGCTGCTCGGCCAGGCTCAGGGTGCCGAGGCGGCGGTCGAGCGGGATGTCGACGCCGAGGGCCTCCAGGTGCGGCGCGGCGGCGCGCGCCATCGCCCGGCGGTCCACGAACCCGCCGCGGGTCGGCGGGTCGTGGACGAAGAGGTTCGTCAGCACGTCCAGGTCGGGGAACAGGTTCAGCTCCTGGGAGACCACCGCGATCCCGTGGCGGCGGGCCGCGCGCGGGTTGTCGATCCGGATGGGCTCCCCGGACAGGGTGAGCTCCCCCTCGTCGTGGCCGGTGACGCCGGCGATGATCTTCACCAGCGACGACTTGCCCGCGCCGTTCTCGCCGAGGAGCGCGTGCACCTCGCCGGCACGGAGCACGAGCTCCGCACCGGCGAGGGCACTCACCCCGCCGTACCGCTTGGAGACGCCGCGCGCGGCGAAGACCTCAGCGGGCATCCTCGTAGGGCTCCGTGTAGTCCCCGATGTTGGCGACGATGTCCTGGGCCTCGGGCGCGATCTGCTCGTGCCGGCCCTCCTGGGAGGCCTGGCGCTCGATGATCTTGTCGATGTTGGAGCTGTCGACGACCAGCCCCGGCACCCGGATCCAGCCCTCGGCGATCGCCTTGTCCTGGGTCGCGTACTCGCCGAGCATCTCCATCGCGACGTAGCCCTTGAGGTAGTGCTCGGGGGAGACCGTGCAGAAGTTGATGCCGTCCTTGACCGCCTGCAGCGTCTGGTCGTCGAGGTCGAAGCCGGCGGTCAGGTAGTCGCCGCCCTCCTGCTTCTTGATCCGCGCCAGCGAGTAGCTGTCGGCGTCCCCGACGCCGAGGAACGCCAGGGCCCCCTTGTTGGACCGCACCAGCGAGGACCACGCGTTGTAGCTCTTGCCCGGGTCGGAGAAGGTCTCGTAGGGGCCCTTGATCGTGACCTTCGGAGCCATGTCCGCGAACGTGTCCTTGATGCCCTGGGCGCGGGAGTCGAGCACCGGGACGCCGGGGTTGGGCACGCCGAGGACGACCACGCCCGAGGGGTCGGAGTCCATCCGCTTGATCGCCTCCTTCGCCAGGGTCGCGCCGAGGTCGTAGTTGTCGTTGCCGACGTAGGTGGTGATCTTGCTGCCGGGCAGGCCGATCGTGTCGAGCGCGATCACCGGCGTGCCGTCGTCGATGGCCTGGGCGGAGGTCCGCACGAACAGGTCGGGCGCGAGGTTCTCCAGGACGATGCCGTCGGGCGCCTTGACCAGGGTGTTCTGGAAGATCTGCACCTCCTGCGGGCCGTCGGTCGTCGCCGGTCCGGCGACGGTGAGGTCGATGCCGCCGACGTCGTCGGCGGCCGCCTGCGCCCCGTCCGCCATCTCGCGGGCGAAGTTGAGACTGATGTTGGCCACGACGATCCCGAGCTTCTTGTTGCCCCCGCTGTCGCTGCTCGACCCGGAGGCGCAGGCGGCCAGGGCGAGGCAGGCGGCGAGGCAGGCTGCGAGCAGCACGGCGGCGCGTCGGGATGGGATGCGTTTCATGGTGGCGACTCCTAGCGGTGAGTCGGGTGACCGGGATGGCGGTCACCCCGGTGGGGCGCCGCGGATGCGGCGGAGGAAGGCGTCGACGGCGACGGCGAGCAGGATCACCACGCCGGTGGCGAAGGTCGTCCAGTTGATCGGGACGCCGAAGAAGACGAGCGCGGCGGCCACGACGCTGAGGATCAGGGCGCCGAGCGCGGCGCCGGGGATCGAGCCGCTCCCGCCGCGCAGCGGCGTGCCGCCGATGATGCAGGCCGCGATCGCCAGCAGCTCGTAGCCGGCGCCGACGGTCGGGTCGCCGGAGGCGAAGAAGGCGGTGGTGAGCACGCCCGCGACGCCCGCGCACAGGCCCGTCACGACGAGGACCTTGATCCGGACCCGGTCGTGGCGGATCCCCGAGAAGGCGGCCGCCTCGGGGTTGGAGCCGATCGCGCGCACCTGCCCGCCGAACCGGGTCCGGGTGAACACGAAGGTGAGCGCGGTCGCGAGCAGGACCAGCACCCACAGGGCCGCGGGGATGCCGAGGATGTCCCCGCCGAGCACCTGCACGAACGAGCTGTCCACCGGTACGCCGCCGACCTGGCGTCCGTCGGAGATGGCCAGCGCCAGCCCGCGGTAGACCGACATCGTGCCCAGGGTGGCGATGAAGGACGGCACCCGCGTGTAGGTGACGAAGAGCCCGGTGCCGAGCCCGCACAGGCCGGAGACCACCAGGCCCGCGGCGGCCGCGGCCCAGGGGTTCCAGCCGTCGCGCATGAGCACGGCGGAGAAGACGATCGTGAGCGCGTAGGTGCCGCCGACCGACAGGTCGACCTCGCGCATGGACAGGGCGAAGACCATGCCGAGCGCCATGATGCCGACGTAGCAGGACTGCCGCGCGGTCTCCACGAGGTTGTCGACCAGCAGGAAGTCCGGGTTGAAGAACCCGACCACGGCGACCATCAGCACCAGGGAGATGACGACACCGAGCTCGTCACCGACCAGCCGCGCGACGACGCGCCGCAGAAGGCTCGGGCGGGCCGGCACGCGCCGGCCGTCGGACCCGGCTGACCTACGGGCTTCGGTCACAATCACGCCACTCCTCGCCCAACGGTGTGGACAGGTGCTGCCACCAGATGTTCACTGGGGTGCCTCAGAGTGATCGCCGTCACACCACGGGCACAATCGGGCCATTCCGCTCAGCGGATCCGGTTCGGCCACGACAAGGGGAAGTCGGATGCCTTCCGGTACCTCCGGACACGAATCGCAGCCCGGCGCCGCGCCGAAGTCGGTCGTCGCCCGCGCGCTCTCGCTCCTCGACGCGTTCGGGGCCGACGACGTCGAGCTCACGCTCTCCGACCTGTGCGAGCGAACCGGGCTGCCGAAGACCACGGTCCACCGGTTCGTCGGCGAGCTGGTCGAGTGGGGCGCGCTGGAGCGCAGCCGCTACGGCCTGCGGCTCGGCTTCCGCCTCTTCAGCCTCGGCGAGCAGGTGGCGCGCTACCAGCGGCTCCGCGACCTGTCGACGCCGTTCCTGGAGGACCTCTACGAGGCGACCCGGGAGAGCGCGCACCTCGCGGTCCTCGACGGCTCCGAGGTGCTCTACCTGGCGAAGGTGCGGGGACACGGCTCGACGCCCACCCTCAGCCGGATCGGCGGACGCCTGCCGAGCCACTGCACCGGCGTGGGCAAGGCGCTCCTCAGCGTGGGTCCGCAGGAGTCGCTCGAGGACCGCCTCTCCGCCGGTCTGCCCCGCCTCACCCCGCACACCGTCGTCACGCCCGGGTTGCTCGAGCGCGACCTCAACGCGTCGCGGGAGCGCGGCTACAGCATCGACCGCGAGGAGACCCGGATGGGCATCGTCTCGGTCGCCGCACCGATCCTCGACCGGCGCGCCGAGCCGGTGGCCGCGATCGCGGTGGCCGGGCGGACGCACAACATCCGCGTGGACAGGATCGCCACGTCGGTGCAGTCCGCCGCGGCCCGGCTCTCGGCGGCGATCGGCGGCCCCGGCGCCTGACGGCCGGGAGGCCCGCGGCGCGTGGGTTCCGATGAACGGGATGGTCGGCGCGACATCCGCGCCCGTCCCGGCCGATCATCGCGAGGTGGCCGGTCACCCGGCCGACGGTCCGACGGTTGCGGGAGGTGCAGGCCCGGTGCGTGCTCCACAGGCGGTCGTCGAGGTCCTGCGGTCCGAGGGCGTCGACCGGGTCTTCGGCAACCCCGGCACCACCGAGCTCCCGTTCCTCGACGCGCTGGTCGACGGCGGGATCGACTACGTGCTCGGGCTGCACGAGGGGAGCCTGGTCGCGACGGCCGACGGCTACGCCCGCGCCACCGGCCGCACCGCCGTCGTCAACCTGCACGTGGCCGCGGGCCTGGCCAACGGCCTGATCGGGATGCTCAACGCGCGACGTTCGCGGACCCCGCTGGTGGTCACCGCGGGTCAGCAGGACCGGCGCCACCTGCTGCAGGAGCCGATGCTCTCCGGCGACCTCGTCGCCCTGGCCGCGGGCGCCAGCAAGTGGGCGGTCGAGGTCGGCCGGGTGGAGGACCTGGTCCCGATCCTGCGCCGGGCGTTCGCGCTCGCCGCGACCCCGCCCGCCGGGCCGGTCTTCGTCTCCCTGCCGATGGACCTGTTCGGCGAGCCCGCCGAGCTGACCGTGGACCCCGTGCTCGCCCGCCCGCGCGGGCCGGGGTCGCCCGACGTCGCCGAGGCCCGCGCGCGGCTGCTCGCCGCGCGCTCGCCCGCGGTCGTCGCGGGCGACGGGGTGGGCCGCGCCCACGCCGTACCGGAGCTGGTGGCGGTGGCCGAGGCGCTCGGCGCCGTCGCCTACCACCAGCCGATGCACGACGCGGTCGACTTCCCGTTCAGCCACCCGTTGCACGCCGGCATGCTCCCGCCGACCAACGAGGGGAGCCGGACGGTGCTGGCCGAGCACGACGTCGTGCTCCTGGCCGGGGCCCGGTTCTGGCCCCACCACTACACGCCGGGGCCGCCGCTGCCCGACGGGACCGCGGTCATCCAGGTCGACGACGAGGCCGACCAGCTCGGGCGGCCGGTGCCGGCCGACCTCGCCCTCGGCGGGGACCTGCGGGCCAACCTCGCGGCGCTGGCCGCGGGCCTCGGCTCCGGGAGCGCCGAGTCGGCGGCCCGCGCCGCGGCCGTCGAGGCGCGGACCCTCG
>NZ_JBEGDJ010000036.1:0-42966 GCF_040191335.1 Nocardioides sp. YIM 152588
CACCAACAACCAAACCAAACGGCCCGGACAGTCAGTGAATGCGCACAAACAATTCACAACAAACCATCACTTGCATGACACACTGTTGAGTTCTCAAACATCACACGCACCGGAGCATCCCCACCCCAACCAGGGCAGATCAATCTCCGCGCAGATGACCCAGACCCCGAACCCAGAAGATTCAAGACCCAGAAGCGGCCACCGGAGCCGGAAGCCCTCCGCCAGACCGGCGTCTTGCCTCCCGCCGCACCCGGCGACAAAGAGAACATTACGCACTCCCCCAGAACTGCACAAATCGGGGGGCGGTGACCCGGGCCACAGCGGGCCGCTGTGGCCCGGAAACCGCCTCTGACCTGGGGTTTCAGGCCACGCGCACGCCGGCGTACCGCTTCTTCCCGCGGCGCAGCACCAACCAGGTCCCGTCGATCAGCGCAGCCGCGTCCGGAACCAGCTCCGGGTCCTCCACGCGCACGTTGTTCAGGTAGGCGCCGCCCTCGGCGACCGCGCGCCGCGCCTCGCCCTTCGACTTCGCCAGCCCGGTGAGCGTCAGCAGCTCGACGATGTCGGGCACCGCGCCGCGCTCGACGTCGACCACGCCGGTCTCCCCCAGCGCGGCCGCGACCGTCGCGCCGGGCAGCGCGGTGATGTCGCCGCTGCCGAAGAGAGCCTGAGCGGCGGCCTTCGCCAGCTCGGTCTCCCCCGCGCCGTGGACCAGCGTGGTCACCTCGTCGGCCAGCACCTTCTGGGCCTCGCGCAGGAACGGCTTCTCCGCGTGGCGGGCCTCGATCGCCTCGATCTCGTCGTGGCCGAGGAACGTGAAGACGCGCAGCAGCTCGCCCACCTTCTCGTCCTCCACGTTGAGCCAGAACTGGTGGAAGGCGTAGGGCGCCATCATCTCCGGGTCGAGCCAGAGCGCGCCGCCCTCGGTCTTGCCGTACTTGGTGCCGTCCGCCTTGGTGACCAGCGGCGTCGCGAAGGCGTGCGCCGTGCCGCCCGCGGCCCGGCGGATCAGCTCCGCGCCACCGGTGAGGTTGCCCCACTGGTCGGAGCCGCCGAACTGCAGCGTGACCCCGTGCTCGCGGAACAGGTGCAGGTAGTCCATCGACTGCAGCAGCACGTAGGAGAACTCCGTGTAGCTGATCCCGCCGGCCTCCAGCCGCCGGCGCACGGTCTCGCGCCCCAGCATCCGGTTGACCGGGAAGTGCTTGCCGACGTCGCGCAGGAAGTCGATCGTCGACAGGTTCGCGGTCCAGTCGTAGTTGTTGACGATGGTGGCGCCGTTGTCGCCCTCGAAGGAGACGAACGCGCTCACCTGCCCGCGCAGGCGCTCGACCCACGACCGCACGGTCTCGGCCGAGTTGAGGGTGCGCTCGCCGGAGTCGCGCGGGTCGCCGATCATGCCGGTCGCGCCACCGACGAGGAGGTACGGCGTGTGGCCGGCGTCCTGCAGGCGGCGCGCGGTGACGAGCTGGAGCAGGTTGCCCATGTGCAGGCTGGGGGCGGTCGGGTCGAAGCCGACATAGAAGCGGACGCTCCCCTCGCTCAGCGCCGCACGCAGCGCCTCACGGTCGGTGGACTCGGCGATGAGGCCGCGCCACTCCAGGTCGTCCAGCAGGGTCGGGTCGACAGACAACGATCAGCCTTTCAGGCGGCGCACGCATACCTTGCGCGCGGTTGGGTAAGCAGGCTCAAGGATAGGGGTGATGCCGCGTATGACGACGACGCGCACGGTCGACGGCCGCTACCGCCTGGAGCGGGAGATCGGCCGCGGTGGGTCCGGGCCGGTGTGGCTCGGGACGGACGAACTGCTCGGCCGCGAGGTCGCGCTCAAGCGACTCGGCGCGGCGCCCGGCGCCGAGGACGTCGAGGGGCTCCGCGCCGAGCGGGAGGCCCGGATGACGGCACGGGTGCAGCACCCCCGCGTGGTGACGGTCTTCGACCTGGTGGAGACCCAGGACGACCATTGGCTCGTCATGGAGCACGTCAGCGGCGGCACGCTCAGCCAGCGGATCCGGGAGCGCGGCGGCCTGTCCGCGGACGAGGCGGCGCCGCTGCTGGCCGACATCGCCGAGGCGCTGGCCGCCGCCCACGAGGTCGGCGTCGTCCACCGCGACATCAAGCCCTCCAACATCCTGATCGACGCCGACGGCGCCGCCAAGCTGTCCGACTTCGGCATCGCCAAGGGCGTCACCGACGCCTCGCTGACCCGCACCGGGCTGGTCACCGGCTCCCCGGCGTACCTCTCCCCCGAGGTCGCCGCGGGCGGGTCGGCCGTCGCGGCCAGCGACGTGTGGGCCTTCGGCGCCACCCTGTTCCACGTGCTCGCGGGGGTGCCGCCCTACGAGGTCACCGACAGCCTGATGGGCGCCCTCTACAAGATCGTCAACGAGGAGCCGCCGCGGCTGGACGACGCCGGCTGGCTCGCGCCGCTGCTGCGGTCGACCATGTCGCGCGACGCCGAGGCGAGGCCGACGATGGCGCAGGTCGCCGAGTTCCTGCGGGCCGGGGCCGCGCACGCCGTGGCGCCCGCCGCGCCGGCCACGACGCCCGCCGGCCCCGCCCGGTCCGCGGTCCCCCATCCCGCGGACCTGCCCACGATGGCGGCGGCGCCGGCCCCCGGACAGCACCGCCGCGAGCGCCGCCTCGTCCCCTGGCCGACGCGGTGGCGCAGCGAGCCGGCAACGACGTGACCCGGGCCGTCCGCAGGTCGGACCGGTCCCCACGGCGCCGCTAGGCTGGCGCGGTCATGGGGATCAGTCGAGTAGGCGACCGCTACACGCTCGAGCGCGAGATCGGCCGCGGCGCGTCCGGCCCGGTCTGGCTCGGGCGCGACGACGTGCTCGGACGCGAGGTGGCCCTCAAGCGACTCGGGACGCCTGCGGGTACCGGGCCGATGGACACCGTGCGCGCCGAGCGGGAGGCCCGGCTGGCCGCGCGCGTCAACCACCCGCACGTGGTGGCGATCTTCGACCTCGTCGAGTCGGACGGCGACCGCTGGCTGGTCATGGAGCACGTGCCGGGGACGACGCTCGCCGAGCGCATCCGGACCGGCGGCGCCCTGGCGCCGCCCGCCGCAGCCGCGGTGCTCGTCCAGGCCGCGGAGGCGCTGGCCGCCGCGCACGAGGCCGGCATCGTGCACCGCGACGTGAAGCCCTCGAACATCCTCATCGACCGCGAGGGCACGGTGAAGCTCTCGGACTTCGGCATCGCCCGCGCCGTCGCGGACGCGACGCTCACGCAGGCCGGCCTGGTCACCGGGTCGCCGGCCTACCTCGCCCCGGAGATCGCCACCGGCGGCAGCGCCACCGCGGCCAGCGACGTCTGGGCCTTCGGCGCGACGCTCTACCACGCGCTCGCCGGCCGGCCGCCGTACGAGACCACCGACGACAACGTGCTCGCGACCCTGTACCGGATCGTCAACGAGCCGCCGCCGCGCCTGTCGTCGGCCGGCTGGCTCGCCCCGCTGCTCGAGGTGACGCTCAACCAGGACCCGCGGCAGCGGCCCACGATGGCCGACATCGTCGCCTACCTGCGGGCGCGGGTCGCCGAGTCCCACGGCCCCGAGAGCACCGCGGTGCTGCCGACCATGGCGCCGCCACCCCCGCGCCCGCCGCGGTCGACGCCGCCGACCACGGCGACCGCGAGCCTGCCCCCGGTCCCGCCGCGCAGGCCGCGTCCGGAGGAGGCTCCGCCGGCCCGTGGCGACCGGGCCCGACCCGGCGTGCTCGTCCTCGCGGCCGCGCTGGTGGTGGCGATCGCCGTCGTGGGCGGCCTGCTGCTGGTCACCGGCGGAGGCAACGACGGCGACGGCACCGGGGCGGCGGCGCAGGTGGCCGGGTCCGCGAAGACGAAGAAGGCGAAGAAGTCCACCGAGGCCGAGCCGAGCACGTCGGCTCCGACCAGCCCGACGACGACCGCGGCCGAGCAGCCGACCGTCGGGGAGATGAAGGCGTTCGCACGCACCTACGTCACGACCGCCGCCGCCGACCCCGCGGCCGGGTTCACCTACCTGACGCCGGCCTACCAGGCGGCCAGCCCCGACTACACGGAGTTCTGGGGCGCCGTGCAGAGCCCGCGGATCCGCGCCGTCTGGGCCGACCCCGACGCGCTCACCGTCAGCTACAACTACGCCTACTGGCTCGGCGGGCAGCGCCGGGTCGAGCGCGTCACGCTCAAGCTCGTCCAGGACGGCGACCGGCTGCTGATCGCCGGCGCCCGCTGACCGGGCCCACCCTCGCGGCGGTACGCCGTCAGCCGGTCGGCCGGGCCGCGGCCAGCGCGGCCGCGGCGCGGGTCCGATCCCGGTCCCCCGCGACGAAGAGGTACTCCACGTTGCGCAGCCGGCCCACCTCGCCGACCCGCACCCCCGACGGGCCGTGGATCCCGATCTGCGCGCCGACGTGCCGCTTGCGGTCGAAGGCCAGCGTGACCACCTCCTCGTGGCCGGCGGCGCGGAGCATCCCGTCGATGTCGGCGGCGCTCACCCACGACTCGTCGTTGTAGGAGACCACCACGACCTCCGCCCGCAGCCGGAGCAGCAGCCGCGCCAGCGCGGCAGGCATCTCCGCACGGCTGTTGAACACGCTCCGGGTCGCGTCGTCCCGGACGTCGACCCGCTTGCAGGCCACCCCGTAGTGCTCGGGGGCGTCCCAGCGGACCAGGGTCTCCCAGATGTGGTAGTTCGAGAAGTACCGGTGGTGGTTGTAGGGCGGGTCGACGTACGCGAGGTCGACGGGCGCCAGCGCGTCCACGGTGACCATCGCGTCGCCCAGGACGGTCCGCCCCACGCCCGGAAGCAGGCACGGAGCCTCCAGCGCCAGGGGGCGCAGCGACCGCGGCGCCCACTCCTTCAGGTAGGCCATCTGGATCCCGATCGTGGAGTCGACGCGGTCGGCGGCGATCAGCAGGCTGGTCAGCAGGATCGGGCGCAGGGGGCTGCCCGGCGGGTGCGCCCGGTCGATCTCGTCGCGGATCGCGTCGATCCGGCACCCGTTCTCCGGGCGGAAGAAGCGTGCGCGCTCGCAGAACGTCTCCGTGACGTAGCCGCGGTGACCGGGCAGCGCGTCCAGGCGACGCAGCTCGGCGGCGAGCTCGTCCGCGTCGACGGCGGCGGCGTCGGTGGCCACGTAGCAGTCGCTCAGCACCGCCGCGTACGTCGCCAGGTCGGTCGCCGTCACCACCAGCCCACGCCGCTTGAGCTCCTGCGCCACCCGCGTGGTGCCGGTGAACAGGTCCAACGCGGTGCGGGCGCCGGCACCGACGGCGATCTCGGCCAGCACCGGGACCAGGGTCCGCTTGGAGCCGAGATACTTGATCACCCCGGCAGGCTACGACCGCCGACGGGCCTAGGCTTCCCCCATGTGGTCGCTCTGGTCGGAGAACTCCACCCTCTCGATCTGCTCGCAGGACTCGTTCCTCTCGATCGGCAGCGCGGCGTCGTGCGCCTCGGTGGGCAGCGTCGCCTCGTTCGCGTCGGTGGGCTCGATCTGCTCGTCGATGTCGCTGCTCTCCGTGCTCTCGAACCAGAGCACGGGCGCCGCACTCTCGCACCGCAGCCGGGGCGCCCTGCTGTCGGCCGAGTCCGACCACGCCGTCCTGTCCTCCCGGGCGCACGGCGAGGTCCCCCGCGGTCTCGTCGCCGCGGGGGTGCTGGCGACGCTGGCGGTCGTCGCCTGGCACCGGGCGCGGCGCTGAGCCGGGTGGCGGCCGCGGCGCTCGCGCGCGGCGCCGCACGCCGCCTCGGGCTCGGCGGCGCCCGGACCCGCTCCGGGTTGCGCCACGGCCACCCCGCGATCGGGGACCCCTCCCCGACCGTCCCGGCCGGCGACCCGCGCAGCCCGCTCCCGGCCGGCTGGTTCGTCAACCCGGTGGCCGAGGGGGCGGACCCGTACCTGGTCCGCGACGGCGACCGGTACCTGTGGTGCCAGACCGAGGGCGATCGCGGCGTCGCGGTCGGGGTGTCGCGGAGCGCGACCCGGGTCGGCGACCGGCGGGTGGTCTGGCGGGCGCCCGCGGACGGCCCGACGTCGGCCGAGGTCTGGGCGCCCGAGCTGGTCCGCCTCGACGGGCGCTGGCACATCTACCTCGCGGCCTCCGACGGGCACGACCGCACGCACCGCGCCTACGTCCTGGTCGCGGACACCGACGACCCGCAGGGCGCCTACACGCTGCACGGACCGCTGTCCACCGGCGACGCCGGCGGCCCCGCGCAGTGGGCGATCGACATGACCGTGCTCGAGGTGGCGGGGCGCCGGTACGCGCTCTGGTCCGGCTGGCCCGACGACGAGCACCCGGTCCAGCACCTGTACGCGGCCGCCCTGGCCTCCCCCACGGAGCTGGCCGGGCCCCGCGTCATGATCAGCGCGCCGACCGACCACGCCTGGGAACGGATCCACCCCGACGACCCCGCCAGCGCAGGGATCAACGAGGGGCCGCAGGTGCTGCGGCGCGGCGGCCGCACGTTCGTGCTGTTCTCGGCGAGCAGCGCGCTGCGCGCGTCGTACACGATGGGGATGCTGGAGCTGGTCGGGGACGACCCGCTCGACCCCGCGGCGTGGCGCAAGCACCCGGCGCCGCTGCTCACCTCGACCCCGCTCGCGCTCGGCGTCGGGCACGGCACCGTGGTCGACTCCCCCGACGGCACCGAGTGGTGGCTCGCGTTCCACCGCAAGATCGCCGCCGACGTCAGCTTCCGCCGGGTGGTCCACCTCCGACCCGTCGGGTGGACCGCGACCGGCGAGCCCGTGCTCGACCCGCCGATCGCCGCGGGAGTGCCGCTGCCGCTGCCGTCCGGCACGGCGCCGCGGGCGGTCTCCGGGCCCGTCGAGCTCCGGTACCCGGGGCCGGCGGGCGCCCGGGCGGACCTCGAGTACTACGGCCACCAGCAGCTCCTCGCCGAGGACGGCGAGGGCGTCCACCTGGGCCGGGTGCCGCGGCGGCCGGTCAACGCCTTCCGCAGCGGCGAGAAGCTGGTGCTGCGCGACGGCGACCACGCCGACCTGCGGGTGACGGCGTCGCTGCGGGTGCACCACCGGGGTACGGCCGGGCTGCTCGTCCGCGCCACCGCGCCGGCGGTCGGACCGCAGGCCCAGCGGGGCTACCTGGTCGCCTGGCGCGCACGGGGCTCCGTGCTGACGATCTCGCGCACCGACGGGGCCACCCGCACCGTGCTGGGGAGCCTCCGGGTGCCCCGGCCCCGCGGCGGCGTCGTCGAGCTCGAGGTGGTCGCCGCGGGTGACACGATCACCGCCCGGCTGGCCGGCGCGGAGCTGGCCGTGACCGACGGGCTCTACCCGTCCGGCTCGGTCGGCGTGCAGGTGCTCCGCGGCGAGGCGACGCTCACCGCGCTCGCGGTGACACCGCTCCCGGGCGGCTGATCCCCCGACGGCTGATCCCCTCGACGGCGCGGCCACGGCCCGGCATGCTCGGAGCATGGACGTGCCGCCACCGCTCGACCCGCTGACCGAGGACTGGGAGCGGGCGCTGTGCATCGTCGCGCACCCCGACGACATGGAGTTCGGCGCCGCCGCCGCGGTGGCGCGCTGGACGGGCCAGGGCAAGCAGGTCGTCTACTGCATGGTGACCAGCGGCGAGGCGGGGATCGACGGCCTGGCGCCGGCGGAGTGCCGGACCGTCCGCGAGGCCGAGCAGGTCGAGTCGGCGCGCGTCGTCGGGGTCGACCTGGTCGAGTTCCTGGGCCAGCCGGACGGGATCCTGGAGTACGGCGTGCCGCTGCGCCGGCTGCTCGCCGAGGCGGTGCGCCGGCACCGGCCCGAGATCGTCGTCACCGGGAACTTCCGCGACACCTTCGGCGGCACCAACCTCAACCAGGCGGACCACATCGCCGTCGGCCGGGCGGTCCTCGACGCGGTGCGCGACGCCGGCAACCGCTGGGTCTTCCACGAGCAGGTGGAGGGCGGCCTCGAGCCGTGGGGCGGGGTGCGCGAGGTGTGGGCGGCCGGGTCGCCGCTGGCCGCGCACGGCGTGGACACGACCGCCACCTTCGACGCCGGGGTGGCCTCGCTGCGGGCGCACCGCGCCTACATCGACGGGCTCGGCTGGGAGGGGTGGGACCCGCGGGAGTTCCTGGAGGGCATGGCCCGCGCGAACGGCACCCGGATGGGCGTCGCCTTCGCGACGCCGTTCGAGGTGTTCCGGATGGGCTTCCACGACTGAGCCCGGAGTCGGCCCGAGCCCGGGTCGGCGCGCCCCGAGCCCCTGTTCGCGGTCAGCCGAGGCGGCTGCGCGCCTGCCGGCGCTGGGCGTCCAGGAGCGCCTCGCGGAGTGCCCGGTCGCCGGTGTGCGGTCCCGTGAACTCCAGGGCCACGCCGGACGTGCCGCCCGGGAAGGAGACCGGGCGGACGACGCGGGCCCGGCGTCGTACCTCGCCGGCGTCGAGGGCGATCGCGACGTCGACCAGCTCGCCCACGGCGGGCAGGTCGCCCTCGAGCCCGGCGAGCACCCCGCCCTCGCCGAGGTCGACCACCCAGCCGCGCTCGGGCCGCGGCTCCTCGGCGGCGTCCGCCTCGTCCGTGCCCTCCGCGACGACCCGCGTCACCGTGAGGTCGGCGGCCAGCGCGACCCGGAAGTGCGCGCGCCGCTGCTCGCGGTCGACCGCGCCCAGCGGCGTGGCCAGCCAGACCGGCCCGTAGGGACGGCTCGCGCCCGCGGCCTCCACAGGGACCCGGGCGAGGCCGGTCGGGGTGACCCAGCGCAGGTCGATCCAGTCGGCGTCGCCGGGACGCGCGACCGGGAGGCCGTCGGCACGCTCCGGGCGGGCCAGGGTCGCGATCCAGCCGTCCGCGCCCTGCTCGAGGTCCTGGACCTGGCTGGCCAGCTCCTCGACGCTGCCGTCGCCGCGCCGGACGACGAGGGTGACCGGCTTCAACAGCTCCGGACCCTCGATCGCCTGCCCGGTCGTCTGCCCGGTCGTCTGCCGGCTCGACCGCCCGATCGACCGCCCGCGCCCCCCGCGCGACTTGGACCTCATGTGCTTCCCTCTCGGCAGCCCCGGGACGAACCTGAGGGGTCTCCCGGGGCGCCGCGGGTCAGCGGGTGATGTCGTCCCCCGGGCCGCCCTTGATGACGTCCTTGCCGGGGCCCTTGCCGTTGATCCGGTCGTCGCCGGTGCCGCCGAAGAGCCGGTCGGAGCCACCGAGATCCATGATCTGATCGTCGCCCGGTCCGGCGACCACGACGTCGTTCCCGACGCCGCTGCGGAGCCAGTCGTTGCCGGCCCCGCCGTAGACGCGGTCGGCGCCGCGGAAGCCGTTGAAGAAGTCCGGGCCCGCGCCGAAGCGGACGAGCTCGCGGCCGCGGTCGCCGAGGACCGTGAGCGCGAACCGGGACGAGAGCGACGACCCGTCGACGTGGTCGTTGCCGAGCCGCGGCCACACCTCGACCAGGAGCGGCTGGGCGGCGGTGACGTCCCCGGGGATCTTGCAGACGGCCGCCGAGCCGCGGCGCGCCTTCGCCTTCTCGCACGCCGCCGGAAGCTTCTTGAAGCGCTTGGTCCGGGCGTCGGCGATGCGCACGCCGGCCGAGGTCTCGGTGATCTTCACGCGGTTGTGCTGCCCACCACTGACGAAGCGGTAGCCGTGCTCGGTCCGGAGCACCCGGGAGGCTCCGTCACGCATCGGCTCGTGGCTGCCGGTCAACGACGTCACGAACCGGTACGGCGGCCCGGCGCTGAACCTGCCGCCGGGCGGCTCGTCGTAGTGGTAGCCGGGGTTCGCCGTCGCCGGGACGGTGACGGCGGCGGAGACCGCCGCCACCAGGACGGCGGACGCGGACAGGAGCGCACCGAGCTTGCGCGACACGAGGGACCTCTCGTCGGGGACACGAAGTCCGCGACGCTAACCGCGGCGCCTACCGCTCCCGAAAACGTCGGCCGTGAGCCATGTCACGTTGGCCGAGCGTTCAGGCAGATCCGGGCTGGTCAGCGCCCGATCTCGGCGCGGATCGAGTCGAGGAATCCGTCGACGTCCTCGGCGGTGGTGTCGTAGGAGCACATCCACCGGACGTCGCCCGCGGCCTCGTCCCAGAAGTAGAAGCGGTGCCGCTCCTGGAGCCGGCGCGTCACCTCGTGCGGGAGCCGGGCGAAGACCGCGTTGGCCTGCACCGGGTAGAGGATCTCGACGCCGTCGATCTGCGCGACACCGTCGGCCAGCCGCTGCGCCATGGCGTTCGCCTGGCCGGCCAGCCGCAGCCACAGCCCGTCGGCGAGCAGCGCCTCGAACTGGACCGACAGGAAGCGCATCTTGCTGGCCAGCTGCATCGAGCGCTTGCGCAGGTGGCGCGGGCGCGCGACCGAGGACGGGTCCATGATCACGACCGCCTCGGCGCCGAGCGCGCCGTTCTTGGTGGCGCCGAAGGAGAGGATGTCGACGCCGGCGTCCGACGTGAACTCGCGCACCGGGACCTCGAGGGCCGCCGCGGCGTTGGCGAGCCGGGCGCCGTCCAGGTGGAGCCGCATGCCGAGGCCGTGGACGTGGTCGGCCAGCGCCCGGACCTCGTCGGGCGTGTACAGCGTGCCGAGCTCGGTCGACTGGGTGATCGAGACCGCCTGCGGCATCGCCCGGTGCTCGTCGTCGAAGCCCCACGCCTGGCGGTCGACCAGCTCGGGGGTGAGCTTGCCGTCCGGGGTCGGCACGGCGTGCAGCTTGAGCCCGGCGACCTGCTCGGGCGCCCCGCCCTCGTCGCAGTTGATGTGGGCGGTCTCGGCGCAGATGACGGAGCCCCAGCGGTCCGTCACGGCCTGCAGCGCCAGCACGTTGGCGCCGGTGCCGTTGAAGACCGGGTACGCCGCCACCTCGGCGCCGAACAGCCCGGACATGAGGCCCTGCAGGTGCTCGCTGTAGGGGTCCTCGCCGTAGGAGACCGCGTGGCCGCCGTTGGCGGTCGCCAATGCGGCGAGCACCTCGGGGTGGACGCCGGCGTAGTTGTCGCTGGCGAAGTGCCGCGCCTCGGGGTCGTGGCGGCGGTGGGCGGCGGTCGGGGACGGCTGGTCGGCCACTGGTCGTTCCGTTCGTTCGTGGACGCGGACCGCCGCGCGCGGCGGCGGCCGCGGAGCAGTGCGGGGCCCGTCGATGGTATCGACGGGCCCCGCCGGGTCCGGTGCCGGGATCAGGCCGCGGCGGTGATCCCGCGCGTGCCGGCGATGACCTGCTTGAGCTTCTTGGCGAGGGCCTCGTAGAACATGCTCAGCGGGAACTCGTCGGGCAGCACGTCGTCGACCAGCGCGCGCGGCGGCTGGGCCAGGTCCAGCGCCTCGGCGCCGCGGGCCCACAGGGAGGCCGGGTGCGGGCTGAGGTAGCGGCGCACCAGGTCGTAGCCGGCCATCCAGTGCACCAGCTTGGGCCGGTCGATCCCGTCGCGGTAGAGGCGCTCGATCTCGTGGCACAGCGCGGCGGTGACCTGGGTGGCGCGCTGCCAGTCGATGCGCAGCGAGTTGTCGGTCCAGCGGATCGCCTCGTGCTTGTGCAGGTAGGAGAAGAGCAGCTGGCCGCCGAGGCCGTCGTAGTTGCGGACGCGGTCGCCGGTCACCGGGAAGCGGAACATCCGGTCGAAGAGGATCGCGTGCTGGACGTCGCGGGCCTGGGCGACCCCGTCGCGCTCCAGCTCGAGCGCGGCGCTGAAGGCCGTCAGGTCGCAGCGCAGCTCTTCGAGGCCGTACATCCAGAACGGCTGGCGCTGCTTGATCATGAACGGGTCGAACGGCAGGTCGCCGTGGCTGTGCGCGCGGTCGTGGATCAGGTCCCAGAGCACGAAGGCGTCCTGGCACCGCTGCTGGTCCTCCAGCAGGTCCCGTACGTCGTCGGGCAGGTCGACCCCGAGCAGGTCGACCGCCGCCTGGCTCACCTGGCGGAAGCGGGCGGCCTCGCGGTCGCAGAAGATCGCGCCCCAGCTGAACCGCTCGGGCACCTCGCGGACCGCGACGGTCTCGGGGAAGAGCACCGCGGAGTTGGTGTCGTAGCCGGCGGTGAAGTCCTCGAAGGTGATGCCGCAGAAGAGAGGGTTGTCGAAGCGGGTGGCCTCGAGCTCGGCGAGCCAGTCGGGCCAGACCATCCGGAAGACGACGGCCTCCAGGTTGCGGTCCGGGTTGCCGTTCTGGGTGTACATCGGGAAGACCACGAGGTGCTGCCGACCGTCGGTCCGCTCGGCCGCCGGCTGGAAGGCCAGGAGCGAGTCGAGGAAGTCCGGCACACCGAACCCGGACTCGGCCCAGCGGCGCAGGTCGGCGGCCATCGCACGGTGGTAGGCGGCGTCGTGGGGCATGGCGGACCCCAGCTCGGCGACCGCGGCGACGATCTCGCCGACCAGGCCGGCCGCGCGCTCGGCACTCGCGCCGGTGCGCTCGAGGTCCAGGGAGCCGTCGGCGCGCTGCCACACGCGGAGCTGCTCCACGGCGGCCTTGAGCCGGCGCCAGGCAGGACGGGACACGACGGGCGCGTCGGAACGATCACCCGATTCAACGGCGGCTAGACCAAGACTTTTCGGCATAAGCGTCATTAGACCGCAGAATCTTCTTCACCTCAAGGCGCGACGGACCGAGCGCGGCGGGGCACGCCCGACGGTCGGTCAGCCGGCCACGACGACCGGGCCCGGCGCCGCGCGCTCGACCCGGTTGCGCCCGTGGCGCTTCGCCTCGTAGAGCGCCCGGTCCGCCGCGGCGAGCAGCTCGACCGGGTCGGCGTCACCGGCGAGCTCGGCGACGCCGACCGACAGCGTCACCGGCGGGTCGACCGCCCAGGGGAACCCCTGGGCGACCCGCTCCCGAAGCCGATCGGCGACCTCGACGGCCTCGGCCTCGTCGGTCTCCGGCATCAGCACGACGATCTCCTCGCCGCCGTACCGGTAGGCGGTGTCGACCTCGCGGATCTCCCCGGCGATCAGCGCCGCGGCGTCCTGGAGCACCTCGTCGCCGCGGGCGTGGCCGTAGGTGTCGTTGATCCGCTTGAAGTGGTCGAGATCGATCAGCGCCAGCGCGATCGGCCGCCCGTAGCGGGCCGCCAGCGCGACGCCCGCGCCGAGGTCGGCGTCGAACTGGCGACGGTTGCCCAGTCCGGTGAGGGCGTCGCGCCGCGACCGCTCCTCCACCTCGCCGTGCAGGCGGGCGGCCTGCAGCGCGCTGGACCCCTGGAGGATCAGCGTGTCGAGCAGGTCCAGGTCGAGGAACTTCCCCGGTGCGGCCTCGAGGGTGAGCACGCCGATCACCCGGGCGCCGACCACCATCGGGATCGCGACGCCCTGCTGCGGGGTGTCCACGCTCTGCGTCGCGCGGCGCTCGTCCAGCGGGATCACGCGGCCGTAGCGGGCGGCCCGGCCCACCGCGCCGGTCCCGACCGGCACCACGGCGTCGCCCAGCCGCTCCGGCTCCTCCACGACGGGCACGACGACGCCGCCGCCGTCACCCTCGGCGTCGTACCGGACGAGCTCGTGGCGCTCGTGGCGGTGCAGCCACAGCTCGACCCTGACCGCGCCGGAGAGCTCCTCGACGGCCGCGATCAGCCGCAGGCTGGTGTAGCGCAGGCTGAGGGACTCCGACAGCTCGCGGCTCAGGTCGATCACGTGGTGCAGCCGGTCGCTGCGGCGGACCAGCTCGCGCTCACGGTCGGTGGCCGTCTGGGCGCGCTCGGCGAGGGCGGCGGTCATGGCGGCCAGGCCGCCGGCGAGGCCGCGCAGCTCCCGCACCGGCGAGCTGGTGGTCACCGATCCCGAGAGGTCGCCGCGGGCGACCCGCTCGACCGCCTCGGTGAGCTCGGAGAGGGGGGCGACGACCTGCCGCGCCATCCGGCGGCGACCGGCGGTCAGCGCCACGATCGACAGCAGCCCAATCGCGATGACGACGAGCGTGGTGATCGCCAGCGCCGCCCAGAAGTCGGCGGTCCCCTGGTCCAGCTCGTTGCCGATCGCGGACCGCAGGCGGCGGTCGACGCGGCGGTAGGCGTCGAAGGCGACCTTGCCGTCCCCCAGCGTCACCGCCAGGTCCTCGGGCGCCGCCACACCGTGCTCGCGCACCGCCGCCACCGCGGGCGCGGCCCAGCCGTCCTCCCAGTCGCGCTGCGCCTGGGTCAGCGCCAGGAAGTCGGTGAGCAGGTCACCCTCACCGCCGAGAGCGACGACCAGCCGCGCGTCGGCGTCGCCGAGCGCGCTCCGCCCCTCCTCGTAGGGCTCCAGGAACTGCTCGTCGCCCGTGGCCAGGAAGGCGCGCAGCCCGGTCTCCTGGTCGAGCATCGCGTAGTGCGCGTCGCGCGCGGCGTCCTCGGCGTCGGCGAGGTCGACCAGCCGCGGCTGCACCTGCACGGAGAGGCCGAAGTAGACGACCGTCGGGACGAGGAGCGACAGCAGGATCCCGACCACCCCGGGGACGACGGCGCGGCGCATCGACCGGCGCAGCGACAGGGTGCGCTGGCGCGACGTGGACTGCTCGGGCATCGCGGGCTCCTGGGGTGTCGGATGGCACGACACGCCTGAGCGCGTCGCCGTTCCCGTCCCCCGAGCGGACGGCGATCACCACGCGAGCTGCTCCCGAGCCCTCCCCGCGTGAGCGACGAGAGTATCGCCCCGACTGCCCGATCGACGTGCTAGGACCCCCGTCCCGGAGTGTCTGGGACGGGGGTCCTAGCGGGGTGGGCGAGCCCCGCAGCGGGCTCAGCCGCGGGTCGCCGCGCCGTCCAACCGGCACCGGCGCTGGAACACGATCGCCACCGCCATCAGGGCCGCCGGCAGCAGCGTGAAGCCGAGCAGCAGCGCCCGCAGCGCGGGGTCGGACTGCGCCACGTGCTCCTCCGCGGTGCTCGAGACGAAGCCGCCCGCGGCCAGCGCGGCGGCGTACACGTAGGGGCCGAGCGCAGTGCCGGTCGCCTCCGTCGCGGTCCACACGCCGGTGTAGGCGCCGGCGCGCGCCTCGCCGCGGGCCTCGGCCGCCGCGACCGCGTCGGGGACCATCGAGAAGGCGAAGAGCTGGAGCCCGGCGAACGCGATGCCGAGCACCGTGACCACCAGCGCCGTGACGAGCACGCCCAGCGCAGCGCCCGCCAGCAGCGCCAGCGACCCGGCGATGAAGGCGGTCTGGCAGATGAGCAGGCCGCGCTGCTTGCCGATCCGGCGGGAGACGACCATCCACGCCGGTCCGGCCAGCACGGCCGGACCGAGGAACGCGCCCATGAACAGCGCGGTGAGGCCGGTGTTCTCGAAGACGTAGTCCGTGTAGTACGGCACGCCGGCGAGGAACAGGTGGGTGGTGGTCCCGGTGAACAGGTAGGAGAGCACGAGCGCCCGGAAGTCCCGGTCACCCCAGGCGATCCGGAGGTCGGCGCGCGTCGAGTGGCCGCCGGCGGGGGCCTCGGGCGCCCGGAACCCGGCGACGTCGGTGAGCCGGCGCACGCCGATCAGGGCGATCGCCGCCGAGACCACCATGACGACGCTCAGCACCAGCGCCATCAGCGCGTAGTCCCCGCGCCGCTCCCCCGCCACCAGTGCGGGTGCCGCGACGCCGGCGCCCAGGAGGCCGAGGGTGAGGAACAGCATCCGGAACATGAAGACCCGGGTGCGCTCGTGGTAGCCGATCCGCAGGTCCGACGGCGTCGTCAGGTACGGCACCTGGAACGTCGCGAAGAGCAGGTTGCCGACGATGAACCAGCCCCCGACCCAGGCGGCGGCGGGCCACCCGCTCAGGCCGGCCGGGACGGTGAACATCGCGACCATCGCGGCGCCGAGCAGCAGGCCGCCCCGCATCATCCGGCGGCGGTGACCGCGGGTCCGGGCCTCCGCGTCCGAGCGGGAGCCGAGCACCGGGTGGACGACGATGTCGACCACCTTGGGCAGCAGCAGGGTCAGGCCGGCCAGGAACGCCGGCACGCCGAGCGTGTCGGTCAGGAAGTAGAGCAGGAGCAGCCCGGGCACGGTCACCCAGACGCCCATGCCGATCGAGCCGACGGCGTACGTCGACAGGACCCCCGCCCCCGGGCGGGCGGCCGCCTCGGCGGAGGTCGCCGGCGCCTCGGGCGCCGCGCTCATGCCCGGCCCCGGTGGCGCCGCACCACGCCGGCGGCCAGCTCGGCGGCGTCGAACGCCCCGGTGGCGGTCCGCGCGGCCAGCGTGCGGGCGACGATCCGGTCGGTGAGCGCCGGGAGGTGGCGGGAGAGGAAGAACTCGACCGCGCCCTTGCGGGTGGTGGTCACGTCCCGCCGCGCGCGGCGGGCGAGGCAGGCGAGGAGGATCGCGTCGACGACGCCGTCGAGGGACTCGTAGGTGCTCATGCCCTCCAGCGAGAGGCCGGCGGCCTTGGTGGAGTCGTGGATCGGGCTGCGCACGGCCGAGGGGTAGACGCAGGTGACGTCGACGTGGGTGGCCAGCTCGAGGCGGAGCGCGTCGGCGTAGGCGACCATCGCCCGCTTGGAGGCGCCGTAGGCCGCCGCCAGCGGCAGCTGCATCACGGCCATCCGCGAGGCGACCATGACCACGCGGCCGCGCGACTCGACGAGGGCGTCGACGCAGGCGGCGGTGACCCGCCAGGTGCCGAGCAGGTTGATCTCGAGCTGGCGGCGCACCTCGGCGCCCGGGGCCAGCTCGGCCGGCGCGGGGCCGCCGATGCCCGCGTTGTTCACCAGGATGTCGAGCCCGCCGAGCGAGGCGAGCGCCTTGCCTACGCCGGCGGCGACGCTGGCGTCGTCGGTGACGTCGCAGCCGATCACCTCGAAGGCCTCCTCGCCGCTCGGGGCGAGGTCGAGGCCGACGACGGTGGCGCCGGCGGCGGTCAGCCGGGCGCCAAGCTCGCGGCCGATGGTGCCGGACGCCCCGGTGATCAGGACGCGCAGGCCGGCGGGGCTGCGGCGCCCGCCGGGGAGCGGAAGGACGGAGCGGCTCACGCGTGGATCTCCTGACGGGTGGGCTGGAAGGTGGTCGCGCCGGACCGGGCCCGGCGCACGCCGGCCTCGGTCTCGCGCGGCAGCGCGGCGACGTAGTCGTCGAAGTCGATCCGCATCATCGGGCGCTTGCGCGCGCCCCAGCGCTCGACGGCGGCGGCGTGCGCGCGGTCGACCGCGGCGCGCTGCGCGACCGGCTCGGGCAGCGCGTAGCGGCCGCCGAGGTAGGCGGCGGCCAGCTTGGCCTGGGCCTCGACCACGGGCAGCGCGGCGCCGGTGGACTGCATGAGGCCGACGAAGAGGAGGCTGGGGTCCTCCAGGTGGAAGACGCGCTGGAAGAGCGGCATCGCCTCGGGGTCCCCACCGAGCCAGTCGTCGGAGAGGAACGGGATGGTCACCCGGTAGCCGGTCGCCCAGACGATGACGTCGACCCGGTCGCTGGTCCCGTCGGTGAAGACCACGGTGTCGCCGTCGAAGCGCTCGATGCCGGGGCGGCCGACGACCTCGCCGTGCGTGAGCCGGTGGAGGATGGTGTCGCTGATCGTCGGGTGGTTCTGGAAGAGGCCGCCGGACGGCGCCGGCAGGCCGTAGCTCTCGGGCCGGCCGACGGCCAGCCGCAGCATGGTCTCCGCGATCCGCTGGCGGATCCGCCACGGCAGCACGGTCAGCGCCGCGCCGGTGGCGTCGGAGGGGCGGCCGAAGAGGTACTTCGGCACGATGTGCACGCCGTGCCGGGCCGACAGCATGACCGGGGCCCCGGCCACCTGGGAGGCGTCGACGGCGATGTCCATGGCCGAGTTGCCCATCCCGACGACCAGCACCCGGCGGCCGCGGAAGACCTCGGGGTTGCGGTAGTCGTGGGCGTGCATCTGGGTCCCGGTGAAGGTGCCCGGGTACTCCGGCGAGGGCCAGCGCGGGTCCCAGTTGTGGCCGTTCGCCACCACCACCGCGTCGTACTCCTCGACGTCGCCGGCCTCCGTGGTGACCTCCCAGCGGTCCTCGAGCCGGCGGGTCGACTCGACGGAGGTGCCGAAGCGGATCCGCTCGGTGACGCCGTACTCGTCGGCGTAGTCGGCCAGGTAGCCGGCGATCCGCGCGGCCGAGGGGTAGTCGGGCCACTCGGCCGGCATCGGGTGGTCGGCGAACTCGGTGCGCCCCTTGGAGGTGTTGAGGTGCAGGCTGTCGTACGCCGGCGAGAGACCGCTGGCGTTGCCCTGGACCCACAGGCCACCCGGCCGGTCGCCCTTCTCGAAGACGGTCACCTCGACTCCCTCGTCGAGCAGCGCCTTGGCCGCGGTCAGCCCGGCGGCGCCGGCGCCGATGACGGCCACCCGGCCGGCGGGCGTCCTGGTCGGATTCATCGTCGAGTCCCTCCCTCGCTGTGACCCACGCCTGTGAGCCGCGTCTCATTCAATCGTATGATGGAGAGGATGCACAAGCCGACTGGCCTCGCCGTTCCATCTCCATCACCTGATGGACCGGTGCGACTCCCCTGGGCTAGCCTGCGTCCCATGTCGACGACCGCGGAGGAGTCCACCAGCAGTCGCGAGCGGATCCTGGCCGCCGCCACCCGGCTCTTCGCCGAGCACGGGTACGACGCCACCAGCACGCGCGCGATCGGCGAGGCCGTCGGGCTCAACATCGCCACCGTCGCCTACCACGTCGGCGGCAAGGCGGACCTCTACCGCGAGGTGATGCGTCGGGCCCACCTGGCCCAGCGGGAGGTGGTCAGCACGGCGCTGACCGAGCTCGGCGCGGCCGGGCCGACCCCGGAGGAGACCCGGGCCGCCCTGCTCCGCTTCGTCGACGCCTACCTCGACTTCTGCCTGACCAACCCCGACGTGCCCGCCCTCTGGATGCGGCGCTGGCTCTCCGACGGGTCTGTCGCCGCCGAGGTGGAGGCCGAGTTCGCCGGCCCGCTCGCCGCGGAGGTGGGCCGCATCGCGCGCGAGCTGCTCGACCGGGCCGGGATGGCGCCCGAGCTCGACGTCGAGCTGCTCGTCTACACGATCGTCTGGACCTGCCACTCCTTCAGCCGTGGCGGCGTCGTCTCCCCCGCCGGCCAGCGGATGCGCACCACCGACCTGGTCATGCTCGAACGGTTCCGCAACCACTTGCACGCCGTCGTCGCCGGGGTGCTGGGCTGACGGTCGCCCGGTAACCCCGGACGCGGGCGTCGCCCGACGGTATGACCGCCGGGCGACGCCCTGTCCCGTCCGGACTCAGTTGCGGACCGTCAGCCCCGGGGCCGTCCAGTCGCGGCTGTCGTCCACCAGCTGCGGCGATCCGGTCACGCCGGGGCCGGGGGAACCGGTCGTGCCGGCGTCGAACGCGATCCGGTAGAGGTCCCCGGAGCCGCGCTCGGCGTAGTACAGCCAGCCACCGGAGAGGAACATCCCGCGGATGTTCGCGGCCGGCATCGCACCCGCCGACGCGTCGAAGCGGACCGCGCCCACGACCTCGCTCTCCGGGGTGAACCAGCGCCAGAACAGGCGCGGGTCGCCCGAGATCGTGTAGTAGATCCGGCTGGTGCCCGCGTCGTAGAACGCGCCCGTCACGCTCGTGGCGTCCGCCCCGAACCAGCCGTCGTACAGGTCCACGTTGCGCGGGCTGCCGAGCGAGCCGTTGACCGAGCGGGCCTTCAGCGTCCCGTCGGCCCAGGGCGTGTAGAGGGTGGTGCCGACCACGAACGCTCCCCGGGCCTGCCGGAAGGTGTCGTTGCCCGCCTGGCTCGAGGTCGCGCCGGGGTTGCCCGAGGCGTCCATCGGGGTGAGGCGCAGCTGGTCGGCCGCGGCGCCACCGCCACCGGTCGGGACCGACCGGTCGATGATCTCGATCCCGTTGATGAGCGGGTTCTCGGTCAGGTGCCCGAAGTCGATGTCGACCCCGTCCCCGTCCGCGGTGATGTCGAACGTCTCCACGAAGCCGACCCGGTCACCCTTGTAGTCGACCAGGTCGAGCGACGGCAGCACCAGGTCGCCGTCCACCGAGACGTCGAAGACGCGCTGGCCCACGCTCGAGGTGCAGGTGCACTGGTTGGCGAGGTAGAGGCGCACCCGCAGCTCGGCCCCCGGGGTGGCCGGGAAGTTCCAGGCCATCTCCGGGTCGCCGTTCGGGTCCCAGCGCTCGCTGAGGAAGAGCGAGGCCGGCGCGCCGTCGTCGGCCGAGTTCGGGAACGAGGGGTCGAGGGAGACCGAGGTGCTCCAGCCCGAGGCGTTGCTGCCACCGTTCCGGTACGGCGAGGAGCCGCCGTTGTCGGCCTCCCAGTCCGGACCGTCGTCGGAGCTGAGCAGCGCCGGCCCGCCCGCGTTGACCCGGTACAGCACCGACGGGTCGGCGGAGGCGCCGGCCGCGCCCAGCTGGACGACGGTGCCGGGCAGCTCCGGGACGGTGACCGGCGGGATCGACGCGCCGCCGGCGAGCGGCAGGAACGCGATCCGCTTGCGGCGCTCGCCGCCGATCCGGTTCGTGTCCGAGCCGACCCAGATACCGTCGTCGGTGGCCAGCATGTCGAAGACGCCCACGCCCCGGGCACGTCCCGGGTTCCAGGAGAACGGGAGGCCCGTCTTCGGGTCCATCGCCACGATGCCGTCCCGCGGCACCGCGCCCGGGCCGGCCGCGTCGCCGGCGTAGGGGTTGTTCAGCCAGCGCATGTGGCCGCCGGCGTAGATCGCCGTGCCGGTGCTGATCACCTCGTAGGTGGTGTCACCGCCGGTGTGGTCGATCCAGGTCGGCTCCTGGGCGCCGCCCGTGCGGTCGGTCTCCCAGCGGGTGATCGTGTCGCACAGGCTGTTCGCGCCGCGGTAGGCGCCGGTCGTGCTGACCACGAAGTACTCGCCGTCGGGCGAGAAGTCGAGGTCGCGCATGTAGGTGTTGAAGACGCCCGCGCACTCGTTCGGGAAGCGGTCCGTCGCCCAGCTGGCGACGGTCGAGGACTGGCCGCTGGTGTCGAGCATGACGATCTGGTGGCGCGGCTGGTTGTCGACCGTGGCGAAGTTGCCGATCGCGACCACGCGGGTGCCGTCGGGCGAGACCACGAACTTGTTGACCACCGTGCTGCCGCCGTTGTTGACGCCGGCGAAGGTCGGGGTCAGCGTGCCGGTGAGGTTGCCGTTCGAGGCGTTGACGCTCGCCATCTTGACCCGGTCCTGGCCGGAGACCTTCGTGAAGCCGCCGGCGATCCACACCTCGCCGTCGACCAGCTTCAGGTCGTTCACCTTGCCGGTGATCCGGCCGGGATCGAAGGAGTTGACCACGTTGCCGTTGTTGACGTTGAGCCGGACCAGCTTGCGGTGGCTCGCCCCGTTGACGTTGTTGAACCGGCCGCCGACGTACACGGTCGTGCCGTCGCCGGCGGAGGCGAGCGCCTCGACGGGCCGGTCCACGTTCGGGGAGAAGCCCGTGATGATCGCCCCCGTCGTGGCGTTGAACGCCAGGATCCGCGGCCTGTTGTAGGTCGTGCCGCCCTGCGTGACCGAGGAGAACGTGCCGCCGAGCACGATCGTGTTGCCGACCTGCGCGATCGCGAGCACCCTCCCCTGGTTGACGTCCGGCGTGAAGTTCGCCGGGTTCTCGCTGACCAGCGTCGGCTGCTGCTGCGACGCCGACGCCGGCGCCGGTACGTAGCCCAGAGCCGAGAGGGCGACGCCGATGGCTGCTGCCATCGCGAGCACGCGATTGCGCATGTGAATACCCCGTTTACCCCGTTGGTTCGTCTGCTGCTGTGATGAAGCCGACCGATACCCCCGACAATCCTGTGCCGACCGGCCGTTCTCCGACCCGATCACGAACTGAGGTCGCGGGCCATCACCACATCTGGGCATCCGGTCTAGTCGGGCTGGGCACATGTGGCCGTCCGGCGCGGCAGATCGACCTCGGGCGGCCTGTCGGCGCTGCGCACCGGGTCGGTGGACCCTGGTGCTGGCCGGGGCCGGCGCCTTGAATGCGAGGTGGGCCGGCGCCGGGTCGGCCGTCCGGCACCCGAGCTCGGGGGAACCATGGTCCACCACCACGTGCGCAACGACGACGCCATCGCACCCGCCTACGCCGGCCGCTTCACGCGGCAGGAGATCCCCAAGAACCGGATGCCCGACGGCGAGGTGACGCCGATGGCGGCGTACCGGCTCATCCACGACGAGCTGCTCCTCGACGGCAGCTCGCGGCTCAACATGGCCACGTTCGTGACCACCTGGATGGAGCCCGAGGCCCAGCTGCTGATGGCCGAGTCCTTCGACAAGAACATGATCGACAAGGACGAGTACCCCTCGACAGCGGAGATCGAGCGGCGCTGCGTCAACATCGTCGCCGAGCTGTTCCACGCCCCGGCCGACGGGCTCGCCGACGGCTCCGACGCGATCGGCGTCTCGACCGTCGGGTCCAGCGAGGCGGTGATGCTCGGCGGGCTGGCGATGAAGTGGCGGTGGCGCCAGCGCCGCGAGGCGGCCGGGCTTCCCACCGACCGGCCGAACCTCGTGATGGGCTCGAACGTGCAGGTGGTGTGGGAGAAGTTCTGCCGCTACTGGGACGTCGAGCCCCGCTACGTCCCGGTGGCCCACGACCGCTACGTCGTCGACCCAGACGACGTCATCGCGCGCGTCGACGAGAACACGATCGGGGTGGTCCCGATCCTCGGCACCACCTACACCGGCGAGTTCGAGCCGATCGGCGAGATCCACGACCGGGTGGTCGCCTGGAACACCGCGCACAAGGCGGACGTGCCGCTGCACATCGACGCGGCCAGCGGCGGCTTCGTGGCGCCGTTCCTGGTGCCCCACCTGGAGTGGGACTTCCGGCTGCCGCAGGTGAAGTCGATCAACGTCTCGGGGCACAAGTACGGGCTGACCTACCCCGGCATCGGCTTCGTCGTCTGGCGCTCCGCCGAGGAGCTGCCCGAGGAGCTGATCTTCCGCGTCAACTACCTCGGCGGCGACATGCCGACCTTCACTCTCAACTTCTCGCGGCCCGGCAACCAGCTGGTCGGGCAGTACTACAACTTCGTGCGGCTGGGCCGCGACGGCTACACCCGGATCATGGAGACGCTGCGCGACGTGGCGCAGTCGCTGGCCGCGGGGATCGCGGACCTGGGGCCGTTCACCGTGGTCAGCGACGGCACCGACATCCCGGTGGTGACGTTCCGGATGGCCGACGACGCGGCGCCCTACACCGTCTTCCACGTCTCCGACGAGCTGCGCAAGGGCGGGTGGCAGGTGCCGGCCTACACGATGCCCGCCGACGCCACCGACGTCGCCGTGCTGCGGATCGTGGTCCGCGAGGGGTTCAGCATGGACCTCGGCGAGCGGCTGCTGGACGCGCTGCGCGGTGCCGTGGCCCACCTGGACGCGGCCCCGCCCGGAACACCCGCGCCGAGCTCCGGGTTCAGCCACACCTGATCGAGGCGAACGTGCGCTGGCGACGCCCACCGACCTGGGAGCCCTCCAGCCTGGCGTGGTGGGTCGCCACGCTCTTCCTCGGCGGCTCGACGCTGTTCGCGCTCGGGTCGCTGCCGGCGTACGCCGCCCGGCTGGATCCCCCGGCCGTCGGGATCACGTTCGTGGTCGGCGCCGTGCTGTTCACCGCGGCGGCGGCCGGCCAGCTGGTCCAGGTCTCGGGCGGTGCCCGGGTCTGGGCGCCTCGGGTGCGGGGCGCCGTATGGATCGCATGCTGGGTGCAGCTCGCCGGCACGTTGCTGTTCAACGTCAGCACGATCGACGCGATGGTCACCACCTTCGACGTGCACGAGGTCAACCGCCTGGTCTGGGCGCCCGACCTCCTCGGCTCGATCGCGTTCCTGGTGGCCAGCCACCTGGCGTGGCTCGCCGTCCGCGGGCGGCCCTGGCGCGCGCGGCGCGAGGACCCCGACTGGTGGGCCGCCGTGCTGAACTACCTCGGATCGGTCTTCTTCATGGGATCGGCCATCGGCGCCTTCACCCTCGAGACCACCGGGGAGCCGCTCAACCTGGTGCTGGTCAACGGCGGCACCTTCCTCGGCGCGGCCTGCTTCTGGGCCGGCGCGTGGGTGCTGCTGCCGGCGCCGCGCCGGGAGCTCGCCCCCTGACCCACGACTCAGTGTGACCTCCGTTACTCTTCGGTCACTTCGAGACGAGAGGGGGCGAGGTGCCCGCACTGCCCGACGTGGTGACCTGGTCGATCCCGGGATTCATCCTGCTGATCCTGGTGGAGGTGGTCTCCTACCGCTTCCACGGCGACGACGACGAGATGGGCTACGAGCCCCGCGACACCAGCACCAGCCTGGCCATGGGACTGGGCAGCATCGCCTTCGACATCATGTGGAAGATCCCGATCCTGGCGATCTACGTGCTCGTCTACGAGCTGACGCCGCTGCGGATCGAGCTGACCTGGTGGACCTTCCCGCTGCTGCTGCTCGCCCAGGACTTCTTCTACTACTGGTCCCACCGCGGCCACCACGTGATCCGGATCCTGTGGGCCTCCCACGTCGTCCACCACTCCAGCCAGCGGTTCAACCTCTCCACCGCGCTGCGCCAGACCTGGACCGGGTTCAGCTCGTTCGTCTTCTACCTGCCGATGATCGCCCTCGGAGTGCACCCCGGCGTGCTGGCGTTCTGCCAGTCGATCAACCTCGTCTACCAGTTCTGGATCCACACCGAGCGCGTCGACCGGCTGCCGAGGCCGTTCGAGCTGCTGCTCAACACCCCCTCGCACCACCGCGTCCACCACGCCTCCCAGGGCAGCTACCTCGACCGGAACTTCGGCGGCATCCTGATCGTCTGGGACCGCCTCTTCGGCTCGTTCGCGCCCGAGGTCGAGCGCTGCCGGTACGGCCTGACCACGAACATCGAGACCTACAACCCGGTCCGCGTCGCCTTCCACGAGTACGCCGCGATCGGCCGCGACCTGCGCGCCGCGAAGGGGCTGCGGGCCCGCGCCGCGCTGCTCGTCCGGCGCCCCGGGTGGAGCGCGTGATGCGCCGCGGGTTGCTGACGGCGTACGCCGTCGTCGCGGTCGCCAACGTCGTCGGCCAGCTGCTGGAGGGCGACCTGCTCGGCCAGGTCACCAAGCCGCTGCTGGTGCCGCTGCTGCTGGCACTCCTGCTGGCCGGCGTCCCCGACCGGTCCACCCGGCTGGTCCGCGCCGCCGCCGTCGCCCTGGTCTTCTGCTGGCTCGGCGACCTGGCCCTGATGGGCGGCGACGACTGGTTCCTCGTCGGGCTGGGCGCGTTCCTCCTCGGCCAGGTCGGCTACTGCACCGCGTTCGCGACGACCTGGGCGCGCAACCCCCTCCGGGAGCGCAAGGCGCTGGCGCTCCCGTACGTCGGCTGGTGGGCGCTCCTGCTCGTCGCGCTCGGCCCCGACCTCGGCGGGCTGATCGCACCGGTCGCCGTGTACGGGGCGGTGCTGTGCACGATGGCCGCGCTGGCGCTGGGCGTGCACCGGCTCACCGCGGTCGGGGCGGCGTGGTTCGTGCTCTCCGACAGCCTCATCGCGGCGACCTCGCTCTCGGACCGGTTCGCCTTCGACGCCTCCGGCGCGGCGGTGATGGCGACGTACACGCTCGGCCAGGCGCTGATCGTGTGCGGCGTGGTCGCGGTGGCGGGACGGCGTACCGAGCCGGTGGAGGCGGCGGCCGCCGCCGCGGGCGGCCGCTAGCCGGGCCCGGGCGGACGGCGCCGGTACGAATTCTGGGTATCACCCCGCCGAACTGCCACCGGCGGGCGTCGCGGGGCCCCTACGTTCATCGGGCGGACCCGACCGACGACGCAGGAGCCCCCCATGCGCCCCGAGCCCCGCCGCCACCCCGTCCCCCGCTGGTCCCGGATCGGGGCCGGTCTCGCCGCCCTGGTCGCGGTCGCGCTGGCGACGACGGTCCTGACCACCGTGCCGACCCGCGCGGCCGGGCCACCGCCGCTGGAGGTCGCCCTCTACCCGGACGACCTCCACGTGGCGTACGGCGGCCACCTCTACTTCTACGCCGACGACGGCGTGCACGGCCGCGAGCTGTGGCGTACCCGCGGGACGGCCGCGTCCACCGGGATGGTCGTCGACACGAACCCGGGCAACGCCTCGTCGCACTCCCCCTACGAGGGTCTGGTCGCCACCGACGACGGTCTGATCCTGGTCGACGGCACCGGTGACGTCGGGATCGACTTCGCCCGGCTCGAGCTGGGCGGCGGCGCGCCGACGATCGATCCGATCGTCGACTCCTTCTCGCTCTCCCGCCACCAGCACATCGCGACGCTCGGCGACCGAGCGCTGTTCGCCAGCGGCACGAGCAACGACCTGCTGGTGCTCGACGCCGGGGACTCGTCGGTGTCGCGCGTGGGCCAGGTCCGCTTCCTCTCGGGCAGCCTCGGTGGCGCGGTGCTCGACGGTCGCGCCTACTTCGTCAGGTCGATCGGCTCCGGCGCCGACATCCGATCGGCGCTCTGGCGCTCCAACGGCAACGCGGGCGCGACGACGCAGGTCTTCGACTTCCGAGGGATCGACGGCTCCGACGCCTGGGATCCGGTCGAGATCGTCGCGACCTCGGATCGCGTCTACTTCACCGTGGAGAAGACCGCCAGCGACTACCAGCTGTGGAGCACCGACGGCACCACCGGTGGGACCACGAAGGTGGCCGACCACCGTGCCACGCACCTGCGCACCATCGGGAAGCGCCTCTACTACCGGCGCTACGACGGCGCCACCGACCGGGCCGAGCTCTGGACCAGCACCGGCACCGGGTCGGTGCGGCTCGCCGCGGCGCAGAGCCTCAGCGACCCGACGCCGGTCGCGAAGCAGCTCGCCTTCATCAAGAACGGCGCGATCTGGCGCACCCGCGGCACGCGCAGGACCACGATCAAGACCCACGGCGGCATCTACGCGCAGCAGATCACCTCGGCCGATCCGGGCACCCAGCAGGTCTTCTACCAGGGCACCCAGGGGATCGAGATCGGGCTCGCCTGGCAGTCGGGGCAGTGCCTCGGCACGGCGCGGAAACTGGGCCAGTACCCCACGATCCACCTGCCGATGTGGGCGGTCGGTGGCCGGCTGTTCGCCACCCGGTCCCGCACCGGGAGCGGGGACTACCTGCCGATCTTCCGCCAGATCAAGCCCCGGCGCCCGGTGATCAAGGCCGTCGACGGTCCCCGGCTCACCGGCCCCGGCAAGCCGGGCACGAAGCTGCGCCTGCGCCCGGGCCGCTGGAAGCCCTCGACCACCACGCTCGCCTTCCGCTGGCTGGTCAACGGCAAGCGGGTCAAGGGGGCGAGTGGCAAGCGCTTCCCGGTCCGCCGCGCCCACCGCGGCAAGCGGGTGCAGGGACTCGTGCTGGCGACGGCGCCGTGCGCCAAGCCGGTGAAGGTGCGGACCAAGGCCGTCCGGGTCAGGTGAACTGGGGGTCGGCAGACCCACGAATGAGAGGGACGACATGAGGGGAACCATCCAGACCGGGTTCGGCGAGCCCCGCGACGTGCTGAGGGTCGACGAGGTCCCCGCCCCCGAGATCGACGACGACGGCGTACTGGTGCGCGTCCGCGCGGCGTCCATCCACATCGGGGCCGTCTACGGCGTGCGGGGGCTCCCGAAGGTCATGCGCCCCATGTTCAAGTCGTTCATCGCCAAGAGCGGCGTGATCGGGCAGAACATCGCCGGGGTGGTGGAGTCCGTCGGCGCGAACGTCACGGGCGTCGCCGTCGGTGACGAGGTGTTCGGCTCCTGCAAGGGAGCCTTCGCCGAGTACGCCGCCACGACGCCGGACGCCCTGGCCCCGAAGCCGGCCAACCTCACGTTCGAGCAGGCCTCGGCCGTCGGGGTGTCGGCCTTCACCGCGCTGCAGGCGCTGCGCACGCACGGCCAGCTGCGCGAGGGTCAGCACGTCCTCGTCACCGGCGCCTCCGGCGGCGTCGGGACGTTCGCCGTCCAGATCGCGAAGGCGACGGGCGCCGAGGTGACCGGCGTCTGCAGCACCCGGAACCTCGACCTGGTCCGGTCCATCGGCGCGGACCACGTCATCGACTACACGCAGCAGGACTTCACCACCGGCGACCCTGCGTACGCGCTCATCCTGGACAACGTCGGGGCCCATCCGCTGAAGGACATGCGACGCGTGCTCACCCCTGACGGGCTGCTCCTGGCCAACGGGGCACCGGCCCCGACCGGGTGGGTGGGCGGCCTGGGCCACCCGCTCAAGGTCACCGTCGCCTCCCTGTTCTCCCGCCAGCAGGGGCGCCCCTTCCTGTCCATGGAGAACGAGGAGGACCTCGCCACGCTGCGGGAGCTGGCGGAGACGGGGAAGATCACCCCGGTCATCGACCGGGTGTTCCCGCTCGACGACGCCGTCGAGGCGATCGCGTACGTCGGCGCGGGGCACAACCGGGGAACGTCGGTCATCACGATGTGACCGAGTAGGGCGGGTGGGGCTCGAACCCACGACCCAAGGATTATGAGTCCTCTGCTCTGACCGACTGAGCTACCGCCCCGCGGGGCTCAGTGGCACCGCACCGGTGCAGGGTACCGGCGCCCGGCCCCGCCGGCGCACACGGGCGGAAGGTCGGCCGTGGCCGGTGCGGGTGGAGGCCCCAGCGATGCGCCCTCCACCCGCTCCGGGTCAGGGGGCCGAGGTGACGGTGACCTGGCCGTCCGCCGCGTCGCCGGTCGAGTACACGTAGGTCGCCGCGGACGCGTCACCCAGCTGGGCACGCAACCACAGTGCTGCCCACCGCCCCGCCGCCTCGATGCTCTGTGCCTGGGTCAGCGCCTGCGGGCCGACCTCGGCCTCGGCGCCCGAGGGGTTCTGGACGTCGGTGATGCCGTAGTGGTTGGCCCCGGTCAGCCTCACGATCTGCTTGGGGCCGTTGGCGATGACGCCGTAGGTGCTCTCGGCCTGCGCCGGCTCGGCCATGCCGTCCGACTGGCCCTGCACGAGCTGGACGGGGATCAGGTTGTCGATCGCCGGGTAGAAGCCCAGGATCTCGTTGTTCGTGCCGTAGAACGACCCGGCCTTGACCTCGGGCGGCAGGGAGAAGGTCAGCTTCGTGCAGAACGGGATCGAGCACGCGCCCTCAGCGATCGACAGGCCGGTCGCCCCGCCGAACGAGTGGCCGAGGAGAACCATCGTGTCGGTGTCGATGTGGCCGGCCAGCGGCGAGGCCGCCGTGGCGTTCTCGGTGTCCATCCAGGCGAGCGTCTCGCCGACCTGGCTCGTCGAGGTGTAGTAGTCCACGTCGACGAAGTTGAGGCGCTTGTGGTTGGGCGTCAGGACGACGAAGCCGTACGACGCGACCGTGGCGGCGTACTGGCTGTAGTACTGGCGGTGCACCTTGCCACCCTGGAGCAGCAGAGCGACCGGAAGCTCGCCGGTGACGCCGGTCGGGTAGTAGACCGTGGTGCCGTCGTTCACGATCTTGCTCTGGTAGCTGGAGACAGGGACGGGCTGGAGGGGCGTGACGCCGTCCGCATGGGCGGCGGGCGTCGCGCCGATCGGCGCGGCGAGCGCGGCGACCGCGAGGGCGAGCGTGGCGAGGACCGCGCGGAGGCGGGACGAGCGAGCCATTCGGGACATTCGGGACCACCTTTTCTAGATGATATATCCGATATTCACGCCGCAGCGTGCCGCACGGCTCACGGGCGCCGCCAGGTCGGGTCTCGACATGTGGCGCAGGCAGCGCGCAGGTGCGCACCGCCGCCGACGCGCGACCCCGGCCGCGACGGCAGCCGGCGCTCAGCGGCAGGCGCTCAGCGGCAGGCGCTCAGCGGCAGGCGCTCAGCGGTAGGCGGCGTCGCGGGCGAGCGCGTCCTCGACGGTCTCGCCGGTCGGGGCGTAGGCGCAGGCGTCCTGCGGGTCCTCGGTGACCTTCGGCTCCCCCGTGGAGGCGGCGGCCTTGCGCTTGGCCGCCGGCGCCAGCGCCTTCTGCACGGTCTCGTGGACGTAGTCGAAGTCCGGGTTGGCGGAGGAGAAGTTCGCCGACGTCTTGAAGACCACCGACTTCATCTTCTTGCCCTTGACGTCGAGTGCGAGGTCAGCGAACGCCGAGCCCAGCTCGCGCGGGATGTCGGTGTAGACGATCTCCTTGCCCGCCTGGACCAGGTCCAGGTAGCGCAGCAGCAGGCTGCCCGGGTCCGCGGCGTCGACCAGCGCGTCGACCATGCACCGCTGCCGGTCCATCCGCTCGTAGTCGTCCGAGCCCCAGCGGCCACGGGCGAACCACAGCGCCTGGAACCCGTTGAGGCTCTGGTTCGCGCCGGGGGCGAGGTAGTCGCTCGGCGGGACGCCGGCGGAGGTGTCGCCGCCGATCGCGATCGGCTCGTTGATGTTGACCGTCACGCCGCCCATGGCGTCGACGACCTCCTTGAAGCCCTCCAGGTTGACCAGCACGTAGTAGTCGACCGGGATGCCCAGGGTGCCCTCGACCGCCTGCTTGATCGCGTCCGCACCCTCGTTCGAGCTCTCCCCCAGCACGCCCGGGTGGGCGGCGGGGATGTTCCGGTAGACGGCGTTGAGCATGTAGTTGCCGTCCGCGGAGTCGCCGTTGGTGAAGCCGTAGGGGTACAGGTCGCGCAGCGGGCTGCCCTCCGGGAACTGCGCCCCGGAGAGGTTGCGCGGGAGGCTGAACGTGACGGCCTTGCCGGTGGTGGTGTCGATGCTCAGCAGGATGATGCTGTCGGTGCGGACGCCGTCGCGACCGTCGCCGCCGTCGCCGCCGAGCAGCAGCACGCTGACCCGGTCGCGCCCCTCCCACGGGTTCTCCTCGGGGAGGTCCGGCACCGTGGCCGTGACGTTGTCGTCGAAGACCGTGGTCACGAGGTCGGCGGTGGCCAGCGCGTACTGCGCCACCCGCAGCACCGGGGCGGCGACCACCAGGCAGATCAGCACCACCGCGACGTTGCCGACGGCCGTGTGCCAGCGCGGGCGCTGGCGCGGTCTCAGCAGCCGGTACGACGTCCACACGATGCCGACCCAGAGCACCAGCACCGTGCCGAGCAGGACCGCGGCGACGGTCAGGGCCGCCGGGTCGAAGACGAAGTCGAGCGCGCGGCGCCAGTCGCGGCCGAAGTACCAGGCGACCAGACCCATCACCGTCGCCCAGCCGCCGACGACGAGCCAGCCGGCCGCGCGGCGCCCGGTGTAGAGGTAGCCCGATCCCGGCACCAGCGCGCCGAGGAGCGTCATGCCGAGGGTCCCGCCCAGGCCGCTGACGCGGCGCTGACGCGGGCGCAGCGCGCGGCGCCCGCCGCGGGGACGCTCGTCGGAGACCTCGGCGACCTCGGCGACCTCGGCGACGCCGGCGGCCGGCCCGCGGGCGACGACCTCGTGCCCGCGCAGCGCGCGGCGCCCACCCTTGGCGTGGCTGCGACGCACCCGCCGCCGGTCGCGCCGGGAGAGCCGGACCGAGCGCGGCGCGCGCCGGGCTCCGCCGGGGCGGGGGCGCTCGTCGTCGGTCATCGGAACCTCGGGCAGGAAGTAGGCAGGGGCGGGCAGGGCGGTGGGGAGCATCGGTTCCGCGCGGGCCCCCGCCGCGCCGAGTCATGCCGGACGCGGGACCACACCATCGGCCCCGCGCCGCCTAGAGGGTACCGAGCGCGGGCGCCTCCCGCCGCATCCTCCGCAGCGTTGGGTTCACCACCCGACTGGTCGTCGTGGGTCGGTCACCTCGGGCCGGTCAACCGCGACCCCCGCCGGGCATGCCGCCGACGCCGCCGCTGGGAGGGCCGCCGAAGCCGCCGTTGCGGCCCCCGGGGCCGGCACCCTGCCCCGACGAGTCGTCGCCGGACGGCAGGTCCGCGTCGAGGTCGGCCAGCACCACGTCCTGGCCCGGTTCGAGGCCGTCGAGGATCTCGACCGTCGAGGCGCCGACGATCCCGGTGGTCACGCGGACCCGGGTCGTCGTGCCGGCGTCGAGCACGGTCACGGTGCCGTCGCTCACGGCCGAGACCGGGACCGTCACCGCGTCCTCGGCGGTGCCGATGAGCACCGATGCCGAGACCGGCATGCCGAGCGCCGGCGTCCGGTCGGCCGCGTCCAGGGTGAGCACCACCGGGTACGTCGTCGAGCCCGTCGTCGAGCCCGACGTCGACCCGCTGCCGCTCGGCACGTGGTCGATCCGCGAGACGGTCGCCGTGATCGGCTCCGGGGAGCCGGCCGGGGTGACCTCGACGGCCTGGCCGGGCTCGAGCTGGCGGGCCTGCGCCTCGGTCGCCGCGATCTCGACCGTGGTCAGCCCGCGGCCGACCAGCACGGCGACCTGCTGGCCGGAGGAGACCTCGTCTCCCTCGGCGACGTCGAGGGAGACGATCCGGCCGGCGGCGGGCGCGGTGATCTCCGCCCGCTCCAGGGCCTGCCGTGCCTCCACCAGGGTCGCCCGCGCCGCATCGATCCGCGCCTGGTCGCGTGCGAGGGTGGCCGCGGTGACGGCCACCGTGCCGACCGCGCCGCCCTGGGTGGTCGCACCCGACGTGCCCGACGCTCCCGACGCTCCCGAGGTGTCGGTGGCCGAGCCCGATCCGGCGGAGCCGCTGTCGGAGCCACTGCCGGAGCCGGCGTCCGTGGGCTCGGAGGTCGGGTCGCCGGAGGGCTGACCCGAGTCGCCGCCCGTGCCGCCGAGGATCCCGGCACCCATCGTGAGGGTGCCGCCGAGCTCGGTCAGCGCGGTCTGGAGCTCGTCCTGCGCGCTCGCGACGTCCGCCTGGGCCGACCGGACGGCCTGCAGGGCCTGGCTGCACTCCGTGCTGATGCCGTCGGCGTCAGTGTCGTCGGCGTCGGTGTCGTCGGTGTCGGTGTCGTCGGCGTCGGTGTCGTCGGCGTCGGCGTCGTCCTCAGCGTCGCCCTCGGCGTCGTCGGCGTCGGTGTCCCCCGCGCCGTCCGCGTCCTCCTCCGACCCGTCGGCGACGTCCCCCGCATCGGTGTCGTCGCCGGCGACCGGGCACACGGCCTGCTCCGTCGCGAGCGCCTCGTCGGCCGTCGCGATCGCCGCGCCGGCCGCCGACGAGGCGGCGATCACCGCCTCCTGCTGCGCGCGCAGGGTCGCCAGCACCTCCGCCAGCTGCCCGGACTGGTCAGCCTGGCCGCCCTGCCCCGGCTGGCCGGACCCGCCGGACGCGCCGGGGTCCTCGGCGTCATCGGAGCCGGTCGGGGCCGTGTCGCCGGACTGACCGGTCGGGCCGGCGGAGCTCCCCGTGCCGCCGGTGTCGCCCGTGGCGCCGGCGCCGGCGCCGGTGGCGGTCGAGACCGCCTCCGTCACCGCCTCGACCTGCGCCTCCTCGTCGGACTCCAGCTGGGCCCGCGCCGCGGCCAGGTCGGCGCGCGCCGAGGTCACCGCGGCCTCGAGGGCGGTCCGGTCGAGCCGGATGAGGACCTCGCCCTTCCGCACCCGATCGCCCTCCTCGACGGCGACGTCGGCCACCGTGCCGGAGGTCGACGCCGTGAGGTCGACGCGGCCCGTCGAGGCGACGGTGCCGGTCAGTGCCAGCCGCTGCTCGATGTCGCCGAGCGTCGTCGACGCGAGCCGGTACGACGGAGCGTCGGTCGCGACGGCGCCGTACCCGGCCCACGCCGTGGCGCCGACGGCCAGCACCGCGAGCGGCGCCACCAGCCGGCGCCGGGCCGGCAGGCGCAGCGGGATGCGGAGCCGGCTCACTGGGTGGCCCCGTCGGGCCGGCCGCGGCCGCCGAAGCCGGTGGTGCAGGCGCCGTCGACCGGGTCGCTCACCGAGATCCGGTCGGCGGCGACGGCGCCCGTGTCGTCGGCCTCACCGGTGGCCACGACGCAGCGCCCGACCTTGAGGGCCTTGGCGGTCGCGCTGGCCTGCAGCGTGTAGGTCGTGTCCGCGTCGACCGTGACCTCGACCGACGAGGCGTCCGCGCCGGGGAACGTGGACTCGACCGTGAAGCCGCCGGCGGTCACCGCGCTGACCTGCCCCGCGGTGCCGAACCCGCCGGGCTGTCCGCCGGGCAGGTCGGTCGGCATCCCGTCGGGGAGGTCGCTCGGCCGGTCGGTCGGCATGCCCTCGGGCAGGTCCGTCGGACGCTGGCCGTCCCCGCCCGGCCCGCCGGGGCCACCGCCCATCCCGGCCGTTCCGGCGCCGCAGGAGCCGTCGTCGGCGGGCTGGGTGATGCTGACGGTGGCGGCCGCGACGGTGCCGTCGGTGCCGTCGGTGCCGTCCGCCGAGTCGTCCGCGCGCACGGTGACGCACGCCCCGACCTCGACGTCCCCCTGAGCCGCCTCGACCTGGTCGGTGACGGCGGTGCCGTCGGCGACGGTCACGGCCACCTGGCCGCTCTGGTCGTTCTGGACCTGCAGGACGTCGCCGGAGACGGCGGCGATCCGGCCGAACGCTCCGGGCAGCCGGCCATCCGCGCCCTGCTGGTCACCCGCGCCCTGCTGGTCGGCGCCGACCGCGGCCTGGTCGGTGGTGGCGGCCTCGGCGTCGTCGGACCCGCACCCGGCGGCGAGGACCGCGACGACGGCGAGGCCGGCGGTCACGGCGGCGAGACGGGCGGGACGGGCAAGGAGGAGATGCATGGGTGCTCCTGGGGAGTGGGTGGGAGGAAGGGGTTCACTCGCTGCGCAGGGCGTCGATCGGCGTGAGCCGCGCGGCCCGCGAGGCGGGGTAGACGCCGAAGCCGACGCCGAGCGCCAGCGCGGTGCCGAGCGCGGCCAGCGTGGCGAGCGCCGAGAGCGAGACCGGTTGGTCGATCAGCCCGGGCAGCACCTGCGCGCCGACCACGCCGATCAGCACGCCGAGCACGCCGCCCGACAGGCCGAGCAGCGACGCCTCGACGAGGAACTGCCGCCGGATCACCGCCGGGGTCGCGCCGAGCGCCTTGCGCAGGCCGATCTCGCGGATCCGCTCGGTGACCGAGACCAGCATGATGTTCATGACGCCGATCCCGCCGACCAGCAGCGAGATGCCGGCGACGCCGGCCAGCAGCACGGTCATCGTGCGGTTCGTCTCGTTGGCGGTCGCGACGAGGGACTCCTGGGTGGAGATGCTGAAGTCCGCGTCGGAGGCGGCCACCCCGTGCCGGGTCAGCAGCATGGCCTCGACCTCCTGGTAGGCCGCGGAGAGGGTGCCCTCCCCCGCCGCCTCCACGTAGATCGTGGACACCGAGTCGTCGGTCGCGCCGGTGATCGCCTTCGCGGTGCCGATGGGGAGCACGACCAGGTCGTCCTCCGAGGTGCCGCTGGCCGAGGCGCCCGAGGCCTCCAGCACGCCGATCACGGTGACGGTCGCGCCGCCCACGGTGACGGTCCCGCCGGTCGGGTCCTGGCCGCCGAAGAGCTCGCTGGCCGTGTCCGGCCCGAGCACGGCGACGGGCGCGGCCTCGGCGACCTCGGCCTCGCTGAAGAACCGGCCGCTGCCCAGCACACGGGTCCGCACGTCGGGCCACGCGGTGGTGGTGCCGACGACCGTGGACGTCCAGTTCGTCTCGCCGTTGACCAGCGAGAGCATCGTGGAGGTGGTCGGCGCGACCGCGGCGACGTCCGGCGCCGCCGTACCGTCGCCGATCGCGGCGGCGTCGGCCAGGGTCAGCGTGGACGCCGAGCCGAACCCGCCGCGCATGCCCGAGGAGTCGGTGCTGCTGCCCGGAGAGACGATCAGCAGGTTCGAGCCGAGCGCGTCGATCTGGTCCTTGACCTGCTGCTGCGCTCCCTGGCCGAGCCCCACGGTGAGGATCACCGAGGAGATGCCGATGACGATGCCCAGCACGGTCAGCACCGAGCGCATCCGGCGGGCCCGGATGGCCGCGGCGCCGGTCCGCAGCGTCTCCCACCAGCTCATCGGACCGCCCCCGCCGCGCTCGTCGGGTGGTCCTCGGTGATCAGGCCGTCGCGGATCACGAGGTTCCGGGCGGCGCGATCGGCGACGTCGTGCTCGTGGGTGATCAGCACGATCGTGCGGCCGGCGGCGTGCAGCTCGTCGAGGAGCGCGAGCACGTCGCGGGTCGACGCCGAGTCGAGGTTGCCGGTCGGCTCGTCGGCCAGCACCAGGTCCGGCTCGGTGACCAGCGCCCGGGCCACGGCGACCCGCTGCTGCTGACCGCCGGAGAGCTCCCCGGGCCGGTTGTCGACGCGGTCGCCCAGCCCGACGCGCTCCAGCGCGGCCACCGCCCGGTCGCGGCGCTCGTGGCGCGGTACCCCCGCGTAGACCAGCGGCAGCTCGACGTTGCGCCAGGCCGGCAGCGTGGCCAGCAGGTGGAACTGCTGGAAGACGAAGCCGATCCGGCGGTTGCGGACGCCGGCCAGCTGCGCCTCGCTCATCGTCGAGGTGTCCTCGCCGGCGAGGTGGTAGGTGCCCTCGGTGGGCAGGTCCAGGCAGCCGAGCAGGTTCATCAGCGTCGACTTGCCGGAGCCCGACGGACCGATCACGGCGACGTACTCGCCCTCGTCGATGCGCATGTCGATGCCGCGCAGCGCCTCGAACTCGATGGAGCCGGAGCGGTAGGTCTTGCGGACCCCCGCGATGTCGATGATCGGGGTGGTGCCGGCGGTCACTGGCCGCCACCGCCGGGGAAGTCGCCGGGCATGCCGCCGCCGAAGTCGGGCATCTCGCCCCCGCCGGGGAAGCCGCCCTGCTGGTCGCCCCGGTTCCCGCCGGTGCCGTCGTTGCCGCCGGGGACCGAGAAGCCGGGCACCTGGACGACGTCGCCCTCCGCGAGGCCGGAGACCACCTCGGTGGTCGCGCCCAGGGTCTGGCCGATCTCGACGGCGGTCCGGACCGCGGCATCGTCGACGACGAGGTCGACGTAGGTGCCCTCGTCGTCGCTCTGCACCGCCCGGGTCGCGACGGTCAGCACGTCGGGGGTCTGCTTGACGGTGATGCTCGCCTCGGCGGAGACACCGGCGTAGAGGTCCTCGCGCTTGCCGGTGACCTCGATCGTGACCGGGAAGACGGCCGCACCCGAGGAGCTGGTCTGCGCGATCGCGCCGACCTCGGCGACGGTGCCGTAGACGGTCTCGTCGACGCCGCTGACGGTGACCTGGGCCTGCAGGCCCTCCTTGATGCTGTCGACGTCCGCGCTGGCGACGGTCGCGTCGACGACGTACCGGCCGGTGGAGACCACCGACACGGCCGCGACGGACGTGATGGAGCCGCTGGTGCTGGCACCGCTGCTGCCCATCGAGGAGCCGCTCCCGACGGCGTCGCCCACCGCGAGGTCGACCGAGGCGACCGTGCCGCGCAGGGTGGCGCGCAGCACGGCGTCCTCGACGTCGGCGCGAGCCTGGGTCAGCGCGCTGCGGGCCGCGACGACCGCGGCCTCGTCGGCGGCGATCTGGGTGTCGGAGGCGTCGCCGTCCTCGTCCTCCTCCAGCTGAACCAGGGCGGCGCTGAGCGCGCTCGACGCCGCGGTCCGGGCCGCGACCAGCGCGGTGTCGTCGACCGCTGCCAGGCGGTCGCCGCGCCGGACCTCGTCACCAGGCGCGACGTAGACCGCCGTCACGGTGCCGCTGACCGCGAAGTCCAGGTCGGCGGTGGCCGCCGCGGCGAGCGTGCCGCTCGCGGCGACGGTCTCCGTCACGGTCTCCAGCGAGACGGTCGCCGTCACCGGCGACGCGGCCGCCGCGGGCTCGTCGCGCAGCAGCAGCCAGGCGCCGAGGGCGCCGCCGGTCGCGACGGCGAGGACCAGCACCACGACCAGGGTCCGGCGCCTGCGGGGGCCACGGGGGCGGAGTTTCAGGAGCAGCGTCGAAGGACTCACGGGCGCAGACCATGTCGGTACGACCTGTGCCGTCGCTCGGCCGAACCTGTGAGGACACTGTGACGAGGGCGCGGGTCGGCAGAAAGTCCCTGCCGACCCCGCGCCCGGCGCGCCGGGGCCGCGTCAGTCCGTGCCGGGTCGCGGCCCCCGCGGCAGGGTGACGGCGATCCGGGTGTCCCCCGGCTCGCTGCGCAGCTCCACGGTGCCCCCGTGCGCACTGACGATCGCCTTGACCAGCGACAGCCCCAGGCCGGCGCCGCCCTCGCGGTGGCGTGCCGCGTCGCCGCGGGTGAACCGCTCGAAGGCGGTGGCGACCAGGTCCGGCGGGAAGCCCGGCCCGTCGTCGCGCACCTCGAAGCCCTGCGGGGTGACCGCGACCGTCACGGTGGTGCCGGCCGGCGTGTACTTGCGGGCGTTCGTCAGCAGGTTGGTCAGCACCTGGTGCAGCCGCAGCTGGTCGCCGACGATCTCCACCGGACCGTCCTCGGGCAGCTCGACCCGCCACCGGTGGTCGGGGGCGAGGACGCGCGCGTCGGTGACCGCCTCGACGGCCAGCCGCGTCAGGTCGACCGGCTCGCGCAGCAGCGGCCGCCCGGCGTCGAGCCGGGCCAGTAGCAGCAGGTCCTCGACCAGGGCGGTCATCCGCGCCGACTCCTCCTCGACCTTCGCCAGCGCGGTCCTGCTCGTCTCCGGGTCGTCGCGGCGCCGGGCCAGCTCGGTGTAGCCGGCGATCGTCGTCAGCGGGGTGCGCAGCTCGTGGGAGGCGTCGGCGACGAACTGCCGCACCTGCTGCTCGCTGCGGTGCCGCGCCTCCAGGGAGTCCTCGACGTGGTCCAGCAGCGCGTTCAGCGCGGCGCCGACCTGACCCGCCTCGGTCCGCGGGTCGGTGAGCCGCTCGGGCACCCGCTCGGTGATCGCGATCTCCCCCGAGGCCAGCGGCAGCTCGGCGACCGCGTGCGCGGTGCCGGCCACCTCGTTGAGGGGCCGCAGCTGGCGCCGTACGACGACGGTGCCCGCCGCCCCGGCGACGAGCACGCCGAGCAGGCCCAGCGTCAGCTCCCAGCGGACCAGCGAGGTGACGGCGGCGTCGACGTTCGTCAGCGGGAGGCCGACGATGGCGTCGCACCCCTCGGTCAGGGTGGCGGACCGGACGCGGTAGCTGCCGTGGCCGGGCACCTCCACCTCGCGCACGTCGGAGTCGGCCGCGTCGCCGAGCAGTGCCAGCGCGTCATCGTCCAGGAAGTCCCGGCTCGCCTGGCCCTCGCCGCTGTCGACGAGCACGAAGCCGATGTCGCCGCAGCTCCCGACCACGGCGGTGAGGGTGCCCACCTGCTGCCCGCGGACGTCGGGGATCGCGTCGATGTCGGTGCGCGGCCCGGGGAAGCCCGGCCCCGGCCCGGTCGCGCGGTTCAGCGCGTCGACCACCTCGGCGTCCAGGCGCCCGGTCAGGTAGCCGCGCATCGCGACCGCGGTCGCACCCGCGACCAGCACCGAGACGACCGCGACCAGGGCGACCGCCGTGATCACCAGCCGCGTGGTCAGGGTGCGCGGGACCAACCGGTCCCAGCGCCCGCGGAGGCGACTCACGCCGGCGGCTTCAGGACGTAGCCGGCGCCCCGCATCGTGTGGATCATCGGCTCACGGCCCGCGTCGATCTTCTTGCGCAGGTAGGAGATGTAGAGCTCGACGACGTTGGCCTGCCCGCCGAAGTCGTAGTTCCACACCCGGTCGAGGATCTGCGCCTTGCTCAGCACCCGGCGCGGGTTGCGCATCAGGAAGCGCAGCAGCTCGAACTCGGTGGCGGTCAGGTTGACCTCCTCGCCGTCGCGGAACACCTCGTGGCTGTCCTCGTCGAGGGAGAGGTCCCCGACGACCAGCGTCGAGCCGGTGCGCTCGGCGGCGACGCCCGCCCGGCGGACCAGCGCGCGCAGCCGGGCCACGACCTCCTCCAGCGAGAACGGCTTCGTCACGTAGTCGTCGCCCCCGGCGGTGAGGCCGGCGACGCGGTCCTCGACGGCGTCGCGGGCGGTCAGGAAGAGGACCGGTACGGCGGGAGAGGTGGACCGGATCCGGCGCAGGACCTCCATCCCGTCGAAGTCGGGCAGCATCAGGTCGAGCACCACCACGTCGGGGTCCATGCCCCGCGCCGCGGCGACGGCCTGGGACCCCGTCTGCGCGATCTCGACGGTCCAGCCCTCGTAGCGCAGCGCCATGGCGAGCAGCTCGGCGATGTTGAGCTCGTCGTCGACGACGAGGGCTCGCAGTGGGGATCCGTCCTGGCGCGCGTCGGTCATGGCCTCACTCTCTCTGAACCTGCTGTGCAACCGCTGTGCAGCAGTCTGTGTGTTCCCTGTGAGACTGCCATCACTCCTCACGGCGGGTCCACAGGTGCGACCCAGGCTGCCCACAGCGTCCGGACGGAGGCTGGAAACATGTCCGACAAGAACGCCGATCAGCCGATGCAGCCTGACAGCCCGGACCAGCCGACGCAGCCCGTGCGGCCGGCCGGCGCCCAGCCCACGCCGAACGTGCCGCCCGCGCCCGCCGCGGAGCACTCGGAGCCGGCCGAGCCCGCCGAGCCCGCCGAGCCCGCCACTGAGCCTGCCGCGTCCGAGGCCACCACGTCCGAGGTCGCCGCGGGAGCGCCGCCGGTGCCGCCGGCCGGCGCCGTGCCCTACACCCCGGCGCCCGGGGCCGCGGGCGCTCCCCCGCAGCCCCCGAAGACCCGCCTGCGCGACCGCGCCTTCCGCGCCCGCTCCGTGGCCGCGGTCGGCATCGCCGGCCTGGTGCTCGGCGCGGCCGGCGGGGCCGGGATCACCTACGCCGTCGCCGGCGGCGACGACGGGCCCGGCCGCGGCTTCGACGGACCGGGCTTCGGCGCCGGGTGGGACGGCCCCGGACGCGGCGGCCAGGATGGCCGGTTCGACCAGGACCGCGACCAGGACCGCGACCAGTACCGGGACCAGAGCGGCTCCGGCAACGGCTACGGCCCCGGCGACGGCGGGTCGTCGAACAACGACGGCTCCGCCAACGGCGCCGACTCCTGAGCCTGCCCGCCCGGCTAGGTCTGGCTGACCGGAGCCGCGAGCTCGGTCAGCCAGCCGGCCGGCGCGTCGCCGTACTCGGCCGCCTCGGCGTCCGTCATCGTGCGCACGCACCGGCGCCACGCCTCCGCCTTCGCGACGCAGGCCAGGCGCAGCGCCGCCGGCAGCGCGCGGCGCAGCGCCGCCGCCGGGGCCAGGTCGGACCACACCTCGAGCGCCGAGTCGGCGACCCGTTCCAGCCTCGGGTCGCCGGCTCCGGCTTCCAGGCGCTGCCCCGCGACCCGCAACGGCACCATCAGCGCCCCGAGCGGCTCGGCGACCACGGCGTCGGCGAAGTCGAAGAACCGCAGCGCGCCGCCGGCGGGATCCGCGACCACGTTGTTGTCGTGCAGGTCGTTGTGGTTGACAGTGAGCGGCAGCCCGAGCGCGGCGACCTCGTCCGCCCAGCGCCCCACCAACGGCAGCAGACCGGTCAGGCGCTCGGCGTCCGCGGGCTGGAGCCGCCGGGGATCGCCCGCCGGCAGCGCCGCGAGCCGGCCCACCGCGTCGGCGACGTACGTCGTCGCGTCCTCGGGCCGCAGGGCATCGATCGGCAGCTCGTCGACGACGGCGAGCGCGGCCCGCTGCAGCGCGGCGCCGTCCGCGACCAGGCGGCACCACTGCCCGACGTCGCCGGGGTCACCGGTCTCCCGGAGCGTGGGCCCCAGGTCCTCGGTGAGCAGCAGGTCCTCGGCCGCGTCCGCGGCGACCACGGGCACGACCAGCTCCGGCGCGACCGCGGCCAGCGCCGCCATCAGGGCCGCCTCGTGCGCCTGCCCCGGGCTGTTCTGCTTCGCGTACCACCGGCCGCCCGGCAGCGTCGCGCGCCACAGCGTCGACCACGGCCGCGTCCGCACCGGCTCGACCCGGGCGTCCGCGCCGAGCGCGCCGGCGACGAAGGCGCGCAGCCGCTCGGCGAACTCCTCGCCCGCCCACACCGCACTGGTCCAGCCCGTCGCGGTCCTCACCCGGGCAGCCTCGCCCACCGCAGCCGGCATCTCCACCTGATTTCCCGCGGCTGACCGGGGCTCCGCGTGGAAAACGGCGAGATCCCGCCGACCTGACGCCCGGCGGGATCTCGTTCCCTGCTCCCCCGGTTGGACTCGAACCAACAACCCTGCGATTAACAGTCGCATGCTCTGCCAGTTGAGCTACGGGGGATCAGCGGCGATCTCATCGCCGCGGCGACCAAACATTAACAACTGCCGGGCGCTGGGAAGAAATCGGGGCCACTCCCCCAGTCCGGCGCGGCCCGAGCCCCGGTTCGGGGTGCCCCGAGTGCCTGTTCGGGCTGCCCCGAGCCCCGGTTCGGCTAGGCGCCGACGTCCTCGCGGGCGGTCGCCAGGGCCGCGTCCACCACCGCGCCGACCCGCGGGTCGGTGGGGTCCAGCCCCTCGTCGTACTCGACGAAGAAGGCCAGGGCGCCCGTGCCGGACGGCGGGCGGCGCGCGAGGACCCGGGCGCCGCCGAGGCCCGGCACGACGACGTGGCGCTGGAGCACGATGCTGGCCGTCACCCGCTCCCGCACCAGCTGGAGCAGGAGGCCCGCGTCGGCGAGCCGGCGCTCGTGCACCGGCTGCGGCTCGCCCCACGGGGCGAGCTCGGTGACCCGCAGCAGCGAGGACTCCTCGTCCCACTCCGCCGAGGCCACCCGCTCCCACGGGACGCGCCGCGGCAGGTAGAGCGCCTGCCGGGAGCCGCCCACCGCGCCGTTCTCGCCGGTCGCCCAGGCCAGCACGCGCTCACCGGCCGCGACCTCCAGCGGCGGTGGCGCCGACGACCGGCGGCGGAGCCTCACGCGGACCCGGCGATCCGGTCCCGGAGCAGCCGCCGGTGCTGCTCGAGGGCGGCGAGGTCGGCGAAGAGCTGACCGTACTGCGCCGCATCGGTGGGGTCGGTGCGCTGGAGCTTCGACTTCACGTCGGCGATCTTGCGCTGCGTGCTCATCTCCAGCAACCGGAAGACGTGCCCGGCCACGTAGCCGGCGTCCGGCTCCTTGGCCGCGCGGATCGGCTCGACGGCCAGCTCGGTGATCGCCGACGCGAGCCGGACGTCCCCGGCGCCGTCGCGCAGCGTCGCCGCCCAGGCCGGGTCGCCGCTGCCCGCGGCCGGGCCGCCCGCCGCCGCGACGGCGCCCCACACGGCCGCGTACGTCGGGTGGCTGAAGTCCCCGCCGCTGATCTCGGCGGTGGTCCGGCCGATCGCCATCGGGTGCTGCAGCACCAGCTTCAGCGTCTCCCGCTCGATCGCGAACCGCGGGTCGCGCGGGTCGGGCAGCACCTCCCGCGGCGCCGCCGGCTCGGCCGGTGCCCCGCCGGGCGCGGGCCTGTCCTGGCGCCGGTCCTGCCGCCGGTCGGGGCGCCC